>NZ_JBNHHB010000001.1:0-273376 GCF_059091905.1 Arthrobacter sp. Dra40 | reverse complement strand
CCAGCTCCTCCAGCCCGGTCTTGTCGTACACCGAGATCAACGCACGGCGGATGGGAACACGGTCAAGCTGCTTCAAGCTCACGCAAATCTCCAAGGATGGATGGCTTCGGGGATGCCTCAAGTCTAGCGCCGGGCCCCTCTCCGGCCCCGACTGTGAAGCCGGCCCGCGGTGTGGGTAACCTCATGAAGGCAGCAGAAGGAGAACGGAAGAACATGTCAGCACCGGCGGCGGAGGACGCAGCACTGCGGATCGGGCGCTTCTCACTGGCGGTGTGGCTGGTCGGGCTCCTGATCCTCGGCGGAGCATTGGCCTTTGCCGCACCACGGCTGCTGCCGCACCTGTTCAGCGCCGACTGGGACCAAGATTCCCCCGCACATTCGGCGGCAGAACCGGCAGCAGAGACCGGCGACGGCGACGCGCCCGTCCCCGGCGGCGATGCGGACAATGGGACTGACGGGGACAGTGGGACTGCCGCGAGCGCCGGGGCTGCGCCGGAGGGCCAAACCCCGGCGCAATCCGACCGGGCCGGCAGTTATTCGGGATCCGGCAATGCCGCGATTGATTACCAGCGGCCGGCCGGGTACAGCGGCCCGTTCGAGATCGTCGTCAACAGCGGCGTCGATGTCAGCGTGGCTGTGGACGATCCGGGCAACCCGGAGTGGCCGGTCCACTTCCTCTACAGCTCCGCCGACCGGGCCGAACCGGCCGCCGCGCTCCTGGCCCCGGCACGAGACAAGTTCACCCTTACCATCGAAGCTGAAGGCGACTGGCAGCTGGAGGTCCGGCCGGTCCCCTATGCCGAGCTGGAAGACGGCACGGCCTCCGGTAACGGCCCGGCCTTGGTGCGCTATGAGGGCGAGGAAGTGCTGGCCGAATTCACCTATCAGGGGGAAGCCAACATCGCCGTCTATACCTGGCAGGAATCGCGCCGGAACCTGGTGGTCAACAAGATCGGCAGCAGCTCCACCAGGTTCTCCTGGCAGCCGTACCCGGTGACCTATTTCCTGGTGGACACCACCGACGGCCAGTGGAGCTTCCGCGTGGGACGCTGAGGCCACGCCTGAACTGGGCCTAAGGTAGAGCCAGATCCCGAGTCAGTTCCTTTAAGGGGAGACACCCATGTCGTTTGCCGAAACGCTTGACCAGGCGTTCAAGGCCCGCATCCCGGTGCTGTACGTGGAGAGCCACGAAGAAGCACGGGTGCACGCCGAAGTGCTCAAGTGCGCCGCCGCCCTGCGCACGCCGCGGCCGGTATGGACGTGGAATGCCAGCAGCGGGCTGATCTCCCCCAGCGACGGCCAGCAGTCCAACACCACCGCCCCGGCGCGGGCCCTGGACCGGGTGCTCGGCACGCACGACCCAGGCGTTTTCATCTTCTTCGACCTGCACGCCTATTTCGGCACCGACCAGCGCCCGGCGGACCCCGAGGTGGTCCGGAAAGTCCGCGAAATCTCCGCCGTCTTCCGGCAGGGCAGCGCCGGACGGGTGCTGATCATCGTGGCCCCGCTGCTGCGGATTCCGCCCGAGCTGGACAAGGCCGTCACGCTGGTGGACTTTCCGCTGCCCAGCCATGACGAGATCCGGGCCATGCTCACCCACATGATCAACCAAAATTCCGACGGCGGACGGATCAAGGTCGCGCTCAGCGAAGCCGACCAAGAGAACATGGTCCAGGCGGCGCTCGGCCTGACCATGGCGGAAGCCGAGAACGCCTTTGCCCGCGCGATGGTCGACGACGGCGAGCTGACCGCCGACGATGTCCGGGTAGTGCTGGACGAAAAGCGCCAGACCATCCGCAAGTCCGGTCTGTTGGACTACGTGGACGTCAAGATCAGCCTGGATGAGGTCGGCGGCCTGAACAACCTCAAGCGCTGGCTGGCCAAACGGAAGGGCTCCTGGCTCGATGCCGCAGCAGACTTCGGCCTCCCCTCCCCCAAGGGCGTGCTGATCACCGGCGTCCCCGGCTGCGGGAAGTCCCTGACCGCCAAGGCGATGGCCTCGGGCTGGGGGCTGCCGCTGCTGCGCATGGACATCGGCCGGGTCTTCTCCGGGCTGGTCGGCTCCAGCGAGCAGAACATGCGAAACGCCATCGCCACCGCCGAAGCCATTTCCCCCGCCATCCTGTGGATCGACGAGATCGAGAAGGGCTTCGCCGGCACCAACGGCGAAGGCGATTCGGGCACCTCCGCCCGGGTCTTCGCGTCCTTCCTGACCTGGATGCAGGAGAAACGCCATCCGGTGTTCGTCGTCGCCACCGCCAACAACATCGACCGGCTGCCGCCGGAGTTCATGCGCAAGGGCCGGTTCGATGAGATCTTCTTCGTAGACCTGCCCAGCGACGCGGAACGCCGGGTGATCTGGCAAATCCAGATGGCCGGCCAGAGCACCCCGGCCAACCAGCTGGGCGCCATCGCCGACGATCCAGCCGCCGTCGAGCTCCTCGCCGGCGCTTCGGAGAACTACTCCGGCGCTGAGATCGAGCAGGCCGTGATCGCCGCGCTCTTCGACGCCTACGCCGAACACCGCCACGTACTTCTGGCCGACCTGCAGCGCGCCGTGTCCAACATGATCCCGCTGGCCATCACCCAGGCGGAGGAAGTCAGTGCCATCCGGCAATGGGCGGCGTTGCGGGCGGTCGGCGCCACCGGCAGCGAGGACCTGGACACCGGTACCCCGCATCCGGCCGATCCGCGGCCACCCGCCGGCACCCGGCCGGCCGTATCGTCGGGCCAGCCGGTCCGTGGCGGCCGCACCGTGGACTTCTAGCCAGCACCCGATTCCGAAGGAGAAGCGATGGACCAGCAACAACTCATTGTCACGGTCGGACCCGACGGCACCGTGGCGGCCGAAACCCGCAACATCTTCGGCAGCGACTGCCTGGACTACATCACGGTGCTGGAAGACCTGCTGGAAGCGGAAACCGTCTCCAGCTCCTACACCGAGGACTACGCCCGCACCGCGGTCACCGCCAGCGACTACGTACACAATGAGTCGGCAGACTAGCCCCGCTGCGCCCGACCAGCTGGCCGGACTGGCACCGGAGTCCCGGATCAACAACGGCTCGGTCCCGGCGCGAACCGATGCCGAAACCATCCGGTATGCGCGGTTCCTTCCGGCCACGGACGCCGAGGGGCCCGGCCGGCGGGCTGCGCTCTGGCTGCAAGGCTGCTCCATCCGGTGCCCCGGCTGCTTCAACCCGCACCTCTGGGCGGACCGCGGCGCAGACCTCGTTTCGACCGCGGAACTCGCTGCCGACATGGTTCAGCAGGCAGTGGCTGCCGGATCCCAAGGGCTGACCCTGCTGGGCGGCGAACCCTTCGAGCAGGCGGCGGCCAGCGCCGTCGTCGCGCGTTCCTTCCGGGACGCCGGGCTGTCGGTGATGACCTTCACGGGCTACCGGCACCAGGACCTGCAGCGCTGGGCGGCGAACCGGGAGGACATCGCCGGCCTGCTGGCCGCCACCGATCTGCTGGCCGACGGCCCCTATCTGCAGGACCGCCCTGACCTGCAGCGGCCGTGGATCGGTTCCACCAACCAGGGCCTGACCGCGCTGACCGGCCGCTACCGGGACCTGCTGGAGGACATCGGCGTCCAGCCGGACCGGATCGAGATCCGGATTGCACCCGACGGCACCGTCGGGCTGAACGGCTGGGCCTCCGATGACCAACTGGACGCCCTGCTGGCCGATCTGGGCACCCGCGCCGACCGGCCCGGCGCCAGGGCTCGCGCCGACAGGCCCGGCATGTCCGGCGCGGCTGCCACCCGCCGCAGCGCGTCCCGCCACGCTCTTGACCCCGCCACGTCCCGCCCGGTCCCGGCCGGCACCCGACCAGGAGAAACCCCATGAGTGTTTCCGTGCTGCTCATCCCCGCCGCCATCGCCGCCGTCGCCGCCGTCAACAGCGCCATCGACAACAGAGCCCAGAACCGTGAAGCGGCCAAGGCCCAGGAAGCAGCGGTGCCGCAGGTCCAGGTGCGCACCCGCATGCGGGACCTGGACTTGCTGCAGGCTGCCCTGGCGGACACGCAGGCCCAGGTCACCCGTGCCGCGAAGGACTCGATCGAGGCCGCTTGGACGGACGCCACCGCGGTGTTCGAGCGCGACGCCGAAGGCATCTGGCAGGTCCACTTCAGCGGTGAGGACGTTGACCGGCGGCGGGCGGCCGAAATCGTCCAGGCCATCGACGACGCCTACGCCCGGAGGGTCCAGCAGGCGGTGGTCCGGAAGCTGCGCGAACGGGCGCACACCGCGGGCTTGGAACTCGCGTCGGAGACGGTCGAAGAAGACCAAAGCGTCACCATGGTCCTGAATGTCCGCCGCTGACCAATCCCCTGCCATCACCGGCCGGACGGGCAAGCCGCCGCTCCTCTGGCTGGTTGCCGGCAGTCTGTGGTTGCTGGTGCCGCTGCTCGGAATCGGGTTCCTGAGCTGGGCCGGTTTCATCATCATCGGTTTGCTGGCCCGCCGTGCCGCTTGGATGTCTGCCGGCGCTTTCTACCTGGTGGTGCTGGTGGTTTCGCTCTTCATGAACGAACAACCAGGGCGCACCGCCCGCGTGCTGATCTGGGCCATCTGCTCCGTGCACGCGCTGGGCATCAATCATGCCTGGCTGCGCGATCGCTGGGCCCACGCCTCGCGCTCCTCCGGCAGCCTGTGGGCTGCCCTCCTACGCATGTCATCCCCGGACACTGCCATGGACAGCACGACGGCGATGCCCCCCGTCCGCGCACTGTTCCGCCGTCACCCCGGTGCTGCAGCCGCTCCCTTCCATCCCGGCACGGCACTTGCCCCTGCTCCCCGCTCTGGCCCCGCCCCTGCCCCTGCAAACTGGGCCGCCGAGCTCCTCAACGCTCCCGGGCTCGACGCCGCCAGTTACTACGCCGGCAGCGCCGCTCCCCACGCAGCCGGGACTTCGCGGCCTCCCGCCGATCCTGTGGACATCAATAGCGCGTCTGCGGCAGCGTTGCAGAAGCTGAACGGAATCAGCAGGCACAAGGCACGCAAGGCCGTCCGGCTGCGCAACGAGCGCGGACCGTTCCGCTCGGTAGAAGATTTCGGCGCCGCACTGGGGATTTCGCAACCTGACCTGGTGGTGTTGCTTCCGCTGGTGGTCTGCAAACTCCCGCCGACCATGCCGGCATCTTTTGGAAGGTCGGTGGATTACTGATGGCGCCTGCCCAACCCACCCTGGGATGGAATCTGCGCCAGAGCCTCTGGGTGCTGGTGCCCGCGGGGACCTTCGGGTTCCTGGGCGGGGCCGCCTTGCTGGTGGTCGGTTCGCGGGCGAGGCGGCCGCTGTGGTGGATCATCGGTCTGGTCCACATCACCCTCAGCGGAGTGGCCCTGGCGCTGCTTGACGGCACCGGGGTGCAGGAAGAGGTCGCAACGTGGCTGCTCTTGACCTGCTGGCTGGCCGGCAGCAGCTTTGCCGTGGCCATCAATCCCGAGTACCTACGGTTCAAGTGGGACCGTGACCGCACCGCGGCCCAGCCGCCCCGCACCACTGGGCGCACCACCGGGGCTCGCTCCGGCAGCCAGCTCAATACCCGGCGCCAGCCGCGTGACCGGGCTCGCGGAGCCAACGGCAAGCCGGCGCCCCGTGCCGGTTCCCGCAACAGAGCCAAGGCACCGGGAGCCGGGGTGTCTAGGAAATCCCGCTCGCCGCGCCGGGGCTCGGCGGCCTCTGCCAGCACCGGGGCCGCTGCCGGCGGGCCACCCGCACCGCATTCGAACCCGGCAAGTGTTGCCTCTTCGGCGCGTGCCGCCGCAGCGCTGGATACCGTCGACGTCAACACTGCCACCGCCAACGAGCTGGAATCCCTGCCGGGATTCTCCCGGGCTCTGGCCCAGAAAGCGGTCGAGGCCAGGAAGAAGCGCGGCGCCTTCACCTCGGAACAGGATTTCGCTGCCGCCCTGGATCTGGCGCCGCACATCTTCCAGCGGCTGCGCGGCCGTATCGTCTGCGGACGCCCGCCGCAGACACCGCCGTCGTTCGGACGGATCGTGGACTACTGAGGCCTTCCGCGCCTAACCGTCAGTGATGTGGGGCCGCGGGTGGTGGATCTATTTCCCCCACCGCCGGAAGAATTGCGCTCAGCGTCTCGTCTCGTACCTGGTGAGGACCACGCCGCCGGGAAAGGTCCGCGTCTCCACTAAATCCAGGTTCACCCAGCTGTCCAGCGCGGTGAAGAACGGCGTGCCGCCGCCCACCAGGACCGGATGGGTCACGATTGTGTACTCGTCGATTAGCCCGGCCCGCATGGCCGCCCCGGCGAGCGTTGCACCACCAACCCTCATCGGCTCGCCGTCGTCGGCCTTAAGTCGGCTGATCTCTGCTACAGCGTCGCCGGTGACCAGGCGGGTGTTCCAGTCGACCTCGTCGATCGTCGAGGAGAACACCACCTTCGGCGTGTCCCGCCAGTTCCGCGCGAACTCGATCTGCGCCGGGGTGGCATTGGGCTGCTGGTCGCCGGTCGGCCAGTGGGACCTCATGGCCTCCCACAGCTTGCGCCCATACAGCAACAGGCCGACCGCCCGCTCCTGGTCGAGCCACCACTGAAACAGCTCGTCGCTCGGCCCGCTCCAGCCGAGGTCGTCGCCGGGCGCGGCGATGTAGCCGTCCAGTGTCAGGTTCATGCCGTAGATCAGTTTCCGCATGGCGCCAGCCTTCCGTCAGTGGTGCTCCAGCGTATAGACCGGGCGCGGCCGAGTCATCCGGCAATGGCCAGCACGATGGCCGCGACGCCGAACGGGATGTCAAGCACGAAGCAGAACTCGGCCAGCGACCGCGGGACCACCGTGTTGCGCCGCCAGTGCACGTAGTCCCATGCGGCGTGGCTGGCCAAGGCGACACCGGCCAAAGCGAGGCCTAGACGTGGGGAGACCAGGACGGCGACGACGGCCACGCCGCCGAAGCCGAGCATCGCCAGCCCCTGGGCAGTGAGGGGATGGGCCTGGGCCCGGCGCAGCACGCCGGCGACGACCAGCACGGCCGCGAAGCCCGCCAGGCCCACCCACCAGGAGAGGCCGGTAATCTCGCTGACGGCGACCACGACCGACGCGACGGGGATTCCGGCCCAAGCGGCCCAAGGTCGACCGAGCGCTGCGGCGGCCAGGTAGCAGCTGGCCGCGGCCGCCACCGTGATGGCCACCGCATCGGCGGCCACCCCGGTTACGATCTGAAACGTCGCAGCGGCCAACCCCAATGCTGCGGGCCAATACCCTAGTACCGGCCGCCGAACACGGGCACCATCGGCGGCCACGGTCGTTGATCGATTCGTCGATGTCATGGCGCCGCGACCTTCACGATCCGACCCTTCCGCCGGTTCCACACTGGCCCGGTCCTGTGGTGGTGCGAGTAGTCCTCGCGGCGCAGGAGCATGGCGACGAACATCGGCAACACCATCTCGAAGTAGTGGCCGACCAACCTGAAAACCTGTGGCTTCATGACACAACCCTCAGTTCGTGGTAACGCGAACATTCTCGCATCAGCGACGTTACGCTGGGATGAGGATTAATGCAAGAGAATTCGCGTTATGATTCAGGGATGGACCAGGGACGAACCATGCAGCGCCCCGGAGGACGGTCGGCTCGCGTACGCTCCGCCGTTCACGCGGCCGCGCTCGAGCTGTTGGAAACGCGCTCGTGGGAGGAGTTGAGCATCCCGCTGGTGGCCGAGGTGTCAGGGGTGCACCAAGCCACGATCTACCGGAGGTGGGGGACGATGTCGGCCCTGCTGAATGACGTGGTCAACGAGTGGTCGGCCACGACCGCGTCGCTTCCCTGCACCGGCTCCCTGCGCGATGACCTCCACATCTATGCCGCGGCGGTCGCGAAATCGTTGAGGGATGGGAACGTCCCGCTGATCCTTCGGGCCGTGGTCCTGGAGATCCGTCCGGGAGAACGGCGTCAGGCTTCCCCGGCGTTCGCCGAACGCGAACGTCAACTGCAGTCGATGATCGACCAGTCAGAGGCGCGCGGCGAATCCGTGCCAACGCTGGCGGAACTGCTCGAGCTGGTCGTGGCGCCCTTGTACTTCTATGCCCTATTCACCGAAGCGATGGCCGAGGCGGAGGCGGCACGTCTCGTCGATCGGCTACTCGACATCGTCGCTCACCGTGGCCCCGATGCCCCGGCGGCGACCTCATGAGGGCTCTTCGGACGATCCGCGACCTGACCGAAAGAGGAAGCACAATCGGCGCATGATTGACCTCCATCGTGAAGGGCCGGCCCAGATCGCAATGAACGTCCCGCATGGCCATCGTGCAGTGGAGCGACTTCCGAATTGTTGAGTGTGACCGGAGCACCGGGCTGGCCGGGCCAGCCGGCGAGGTCTCCTGGGCCGTGGTCGTAGACGAGCGGGTCGTCCTGGAGACGGGCATCTGGGTGACGCGGGGCGCCCGTGGTCGCGGCGTCGGACGAGCGGCCATGGCCGCAGTGTTGCGCGAAGCCGCCAAACAGAAGGCCATTCAGCGACCGGTGCCGACGCCGACCCCGACGCGACTAAAGTTTGTAGCAACTCCGTTGGAAGGCCATGAATGACGCAGACCGCTTCCCTGCCCACCGGCGACCAGGTCGTGCAGGAACTTCCCTGGCGCTGGCGGGTCCAAGGCAAGATTTTCCTACTCGGCGGGCTCGGCTTCATGTTCGATGCCTGGGACGTCACGCTCAACGGCGTCCTGATCCCGTTGCTGTCCGACCACTGGGACCTCGTTCCGGCCCAAGCCGCTTGGATCGGCACTGCGAATCTGATCGGCATGGCCCTCGGTGCCTTCATCTGGGGGTCAATCGCCGACCTCATCGGCCGCAAGACGGCGTTCACCGCCACCTTGCTGGTCTTCTCCGTGTTCACGGTCTGCGGGGCCTTCGCACCGGACATCGTCTGGTTCTGCGTGTTCCGGTTCATCGCCGGCTTCGGGCTGGGCGGCTGCGTACCCGTTGACTACGCGCTGGTCGGCGAATTCACCCCGCGCCGGCTGCGCGGCCGCGTCCTCACCGCCATGGACGGCTGGTGGCCCGTCGGCGCCGCGCTTTGCGGTTTCGTCTCCGCCATCATCATGGCCACCGTGGCCGACTGGCGCTTCACCATGCTGATCATGGTCCTGCCCGCCCTGCTGGTCTTCTGGGTCCGCAGGTCGGTGCCCGAATCCCCGCTCTATCTGGTCAGCCGCGGCCGAACGGCGGAGGCCGAACAAGTCATCAACGGCATGATCGAGCGGACCGGCGGCACCGTTCGTGAATGGCGGCTGCCCGAAGCGGGCGAAGCACCGCGCTTGTCCGCCGTCAACGTCCTGGTGCAGTTCAAAGCCATCTGGAAATTCAACTGGAAAATTACGACGGCGGCCTGGGCCCTGTTCTTCAGCATCCTGCTGGTCTACTACCTGGCCCTGACCTGGATGCCGATTATCCTCATCGACGCCGGATTCGCCGCAGCGCGGGCCTTCCTCACCACGGCCGGCATGGCCGCCGTCGGCCTGGTGGGCGTCATCATCGCCGCCTACTTCGTCGAGAAGACCGGCCGGAAGTGGATCCTCGCCATCACCGGCCCGTTGTCGGCGCTGGCGCTCGTCGTCGTCGCACTCCTCATCGACGTTCCCCCGGCGGTGGTGGCCCTGCTGCTGGTCTACGGCATGGTCGTGCAGATCGCCATTCCCGTGCTGTATACCTATGTCTCCGAGCTCTACCCCACCGAACTGCGCGGGTCGGGCTTCGGCTGGGCGTCGACGTTCTCCCGCGTTGGCGCCGGCTTCGGCCCGCTCATCTTTGCATCGGTCATGTGGCCCTATCTGGGCCTTGCGTGGTCGTTCGCCATTGCCGGCGTCTTGGTGCTGATCGCGGTGCTGTGGATGGCTCGCTTCTCCCCCGAGACTAAGGGCGCCGAACTGCTCTAATTCGGGCAGTCACCTGGATGCCTCCCGAACCCAAATGCGCCCTTCCACCATCAGGCGGAAGGGCGCACGTGTAGAGGATCTGTCTTTACTCCGGCAGACCGGCATCCGGCGTTTCGTCGACAGCGACCATCGACCACGCGCCGTCGGCGTAGTTGGCAGTTACCGTCAGCGTGGTTCCGTCCGAATCCCACTCCTTGGTTTCCACGGTCTTGCCGTCCTTGTCCAGGGTGGTGCGGGCGTCTTCCATGTACGGGACCACGGCCCTGAGGTTTCCCTCGTCATCCTTGGCTTCTTCCAGCGCCACCACATTCAGCGCCTTCGGCTGTCCGCCGGCAATCCAGCCCCCATCTGCGTAAACAGCCTCAATGGCGTCCGCCTCGGACATGCAGCTGTCGCAGTCAGCTGCGACTTCGCGCATCAGGTCTGCATCGCCGGTTTGGATCGCATAGTTCATCGCATCAAAGTAGTAGTACGTGAAGGACGCCAAACCCTGGGCGGTGTCCTCGGCCATCCGGTCGTTCTTCTCCGGCGTCCGGACGTTCTGCGCCGGCGCTTCAGTGGTTGCCGACACCGGCTTGTTGCTTACTTCGGCCTTGTCCGACTCGGCCTCGCTGCCACAGCCCACAAGCGCAACAGCTGCCATGGTCACCACGGCGCCGGACATCATCAACTTCTTCATGGTCTCCCCTGGGATAACGGAATGAGAGGGAGCCGACGTCTTCGCATCTAGGCGGCGTCAGCACCGTCACATACCCTATCGCCGGGATGCACTCCAAACTCTGAAAAGAGTGCTTCAAGTGTGGCAGATCACACCCATCTTCCATGCCCGTTTAGCAACCCGCCCCCTCCGGATTCTCCAGGCAATTGTCTGCGTAGTTATTCACCACGGACCGCCAGACGCTGAGAGCCACTGCAGCGCTATCTATCTGCGCTTCACCCGAAATCGCTATCCAGTCCGAACCGTTGATCGAGTACTCGCCTCTGTAAGTAGTCGTCAACGAAACTTGAACGTCACCGGTCTTCGTATATCGGTGACTTGTAGCGGTCTTTTCCCCCAATCGATCAGCCGGGAGCGGGCCTCCAGGCTGGTTTGTCGGCCCCAATGAGGAGCCATCGCCGTAACTCCAGGTGTAGGAGGTGGGAATCGCGCGAACAATTACATCAAAACCATCTATCTCCTCATTAAACGTCTGCTCATTCGGACTCGCATAGACGTTGGTTTCAGCTCCGATCAACGTATGCGGAACAGGCTCAACTGACAGCCTCGATGGAGCAATCGGCAGCCGCCGGAAGAACTCAATGGTCAGCACCGGCAATTCCTCACCACCATCTGCAGTGGCTTCCAGTGGCCTATCTGAGTACTGACAGATTGTTCTAGTCGTATCCACCCACTGTGGCGGGCTCTGACCCGCCGGTGCTTCGAGAATGCGCATTAGAGTTCCATCAGCGCCGATTGAACATTGTGAGTTGATGAGCACACATTCAATGGCAACATTGGACAGGTCGGGCGCACAGACTGGCTCATATTTGCGTTGTGGAATTGCCACGTGTCCACCCACATTATGCGCTGCTGGTTCCTGTTCCACAGGCGCTTGTCCTGGTACCTGCTTTTCGCCCCGGACGACAGCATCATTGTCTAACCAGTCGGTGGCGATGTTCGGATTAGCCGAACTTACAGTCGCTGGAAGTGCGATAAGTATTGCCAGCAACGCCGAGATCGTTAGCGCTCTCGCGCAGAGCAGTTCCTGTGAATAGTATGGGATCACGAGGCACCATCCGGACGAGCGACTCCCTCGATGATCCACCGGTCTTCCTCGTAGCGTACTGTAGCGACCCAAAGAAGCGGGTCCACAAAACCATCAGCCTTTCCGACGACTTTGTCATCTTCATAGATAACCAAGGGCTGCTGGGTGATGAAAACGATCGGCGCATATTTCCCATCAGCCGTTTCAACGAACCGGTCTTCAATATCCGTGGGCTCAATCTGTCCTCCCACTATCCATTTATCGCCGTCATGGCCTGCGCGGATTGTCTTCTTAAATTCCTTACAGATGGCACACCCGGGCGCGGTGGCCTTCTCCAGCGGCGCCAAGTCTCCAGTCTCATAGGCATAAGACACAGTCTCAAACCAATACGGTAGGAATGCCTGAAGCCCCTGCGGCGATTTTAAGGATGCTGCATCTGGCATTTTTGGAACTGGGACGTTTTCGGCCGGGCCGTCTTCCGACGCTGGCTTGTATGTTGCAGTGGGGTCTGGACTTTGAACTGCCGCCGACGCAACGGGAGCGGGCGATGCGGATGGTTCGGCACCGCCCGGCCCGGTGCAGGCAGTGAGGGCGAGGGCTGCCGCAGTAATGAGGAGAACGGTGATGCGGGCGCGCGTTGTAGCTATGAGTGTTGGCTGCTGGCTCACTCAGACCCCCGGGTGCTGGACGGGCTGGACGCTTGGTGCGAGTCAGTCTAGCCAGACGCATCGACAGGTGCGGAGGTTTTCCACAGGTTTGGTTTTCTGCGGGTGGAAAGCGTGCGCCGCCCTTGACAGCAGCACGTAAATCTCGCGTGGCTAGGCGCAGGAGAACCGCGCCGACGCCCCCGTGGCGGGCACCGGCGTCGTTGTTCGAGGAAGCCTAGGCGAGCTTGGCGAGTGTCTCCACGAGGAGGCGGCGTTCCTCCACCTTGATCCGTTCGTGCAGCGACTCTTCGGTGTCGTCGTCCAGCACGGGCACCGCCGCCTGCGCAAGGATGGGACCGGTATCGACGCCGGAATCCACCAGGTGCACGGTCACGCCGGTGATCTTGACGCCGTGGGCCATGGCATCGCGCACGCCGTGAGCGCCGGGGAAGGACGGCAGCAGGGCCGGGTGGGTGTTGACCAGGCGTCCCTCGAAGCGGGCGACGAATTCGGCGTCAAGGATGCGCATGAAGCCTGCCAACAGCACCACGTCCGGGTTGTTGGCCGCAACGGCTTCTTCCAGGGCACGGTTCCATTCGGGCCGTGAGGCGAAGTCGGCGGGGGCCACGGTGAAGGTCCGGATGCCCGCCTCGGCGGCACGTTCCAGCCCGCGGCAGCCGGGGACGTCGCTGCCCACCGCGGCGATCTCGGCATCGAGCCGGCCGTCGCGCACGGCGTCGATGACGGCCTGCAGGTTGGTGCCGGAGCCAGAAACGAGGACCAGTATGCGCATGGAATCAACTTTATGCGTCCCTCTCGCCTAGGCTTAATCCATGCAGCAGACCACGCGCCCGGAGCCGACCGAGGAACAAATCAAGTCGGCGGGGCTATTTGTCCGTGTGCTGCTGCTCCTGCTGGCTTCCACCTTCCTAGCCACGGCTCTCCCGCTCCCTTGGAAAGCGGTGGCTCCGGCGCTGGCCGTGGCGAGCATCGTGGTGGCCGTGATCGGTCTGGTGAAAGCGGTGCGCGCGGGGCTGCCCGGCTCGCTGCGGCTCACCTATGTTCTGGGCATCGGTGCCGGTGCATTCTTCCTGCTGACCACGCTGGCGCAGGTGTTGTTCTGGCCTTTGACCGCCGCCTTCGAGGACTGCAATCAGTTGGCAGTCACGCAGTCGGCCCGCGAAGCATGCCTGGGCCATTATGAGGACAAGCTGATGAACTTCACAAACCTGTTGAACCCGTAGTTCACTTGCGGCTGCGGGCCCGGGCCGGCTCGCGCTCCAGCCAAGGCGCGACGGCATGGCCGATCATGGTGCCGAGCGCGACTTCACCGGCAACCCACAGCGCGGTCCACAACGGATCCGGCCCGATCTCGGTCAGCCGGCCGATACCGAGCGAACCATTGGACAGCCACACCAGCGCGGCCGCCGCTGCTCCCGCGACGGCACCAACGAACAGCCCCAGGAGCAGGGTGGAAGCGGAGGCCGTGAACCAGCGGGCCTGGATCTTGATGGAGAGCCACTCGTCGAAGTGGTTTTCACCCTCGCGCAGGAACCACCAGCCGGCCAACACACCGGCTACCACCGGTACGCCGAGGGCGGCCAGCCCGTAGGTCAGCTCGCCGGACGGCAGCGCGCCCAGCACCGGCAAGGCGGGCATCGGTCCCACCGTGGTTGCCAGCGGACCGATGGAACTGCCGGAGCCGATGGCGAATCCGGCCCCCGAGCTCCACGAGAGCGCCCACACGACGAAGTTGGGTACAAGTCCCAACTGCGCCACCGTCAGGACGACGCCGCCGATGATCCCGGGGCCGAGCTGTTCGTAGATTTCCACGACTTCGGCCCAGTGCAGGCCCAAATCCACTGCCAGCAGCAGCGCAGAGAGCGCCACCGCAGCGGTCACAGCCAGCAGCCCGGCACGGACGCCGGCCCACACGTAGGATCCGGCCCAACGGGAATGCTGGCTGGTGCGGGCCACCCATGCGGCCGCGTCGACGCCGATCAACCGGGCCCAGGACCCGGCTTCGCGGTACGCGCCCACAATCAGCCCCGCTCCCGCCGGCAGCAGCGGAATGAGGGCCCCGGCCAGCACGGAAATTTCCACTTCATCGGTCTGCACCAGATAGGCGGTCGCTGCGCCCACGGCAGCGTAGGTTCCGAGCGCACCGACCAGTGCCTGCCATAACTGGTCCGTATAGGAGGCCCGGGCCAGCCGCCGTCCGGCCCGCCAAGACAGGAAGAACGGGATGAGCGTGAGGCCCAGCGGTACCAGCGACAACGTTCCGCGCATCGTTTCGGCCGAACTGGCGCCGGTTTGGATGGCCAGGTCCAGCGGAACGCCGTGGATGAGCAGCCAGGCCTGGCCGCCGAGCCGAGCCAGCGAATCGAAGCTGCGGTCGTCAAAACCGTCGGCAAACCACACGCCCACCAGCGGCAACAGCACCACGATGGCCGACAGCAGGGCGCATTGGAAGAACTCGAAGGCACCCTGCAGCCACAGGGGCATCGGCAGTCCGGCCTGACCGTCCGGTCGCGACGTGAGTTTCATTGCTTCTATGGTGCCAGTCCAGTTGCCCCCGTCCGCTTAGCGACGCGGCGCCGTGGCCATCGGCACATGGCAAGCACACACCGGCGTCGTACTTTCCCAGAGCACGACGGCGGAGGCTCGGCTCACGCTCCCGGGTCCGGTAATCGGGCCTCAGGCAGCGGGTTCGATGTTCTGGTTGCCGCGGAAAACGTTAAGAGGGTCGTACTGGTGCTTGATCCGGGCCAGCCTGTTGTAGTTCTCTTCCCCGAATGCTGCCTTGATCCGGTCCTGCCCCTCGTGGCCGATAAAGTTCAAATACACCCCGCCGGTGGCGTAGTCGGAAATCTCCCGGCGGAACCCCCGTGCCCATTCGATGGCCTCCTCGGTCTGGGCAGGATCCTGCCAGAGCGCGAAGGGATGGCTCACCCAGGTGGCGTCGCGCCGGGCCATCGGCGTGCTCGTGTCGTCGACCTGAGCCACGGCACCGCCCCATGGGAGCAGCAGCAACTGCGAGGACGGGTGCGGCAACTTGGCTCCGCGGCGCAGGAAAACATCAATCGCGGGGTCCGGGAACTCGTCATGGTATTCGGCGGACCAATAATTAAACTGGTCCGGTTGATCGTCGAGCATCGATTGGAACTCCGCATACGGCCGCGGCGCCACGATGTCGACAGCGGGCCCCCAGTTGCGCACAATCTCGAGCGTTTCCTCGCCGGTTTCGGGCTCTCCCGCGTGGACAAAGACCACGCCGAGCGCGGGTTTGTTCTGCAGGTCAGCCGGAACGAATTCCTCCGGAGGGGCGATCACGGATGCCAGGGCGGTTCCCACGCCCGCTGGGGCATCCGGTGCGAAGTCGCGGTACGCCCGGGCCACCTCGGGCGCTGCTTCGGCGGGCCACAACATCAGGCCGGACAAGCTCTGCTCGCCGACCTGATGCATCCGGAAGGTCAAGGAGACCGCAACGCCGAAGTTTCCGCCGGCACCGTGCAGTGCCCAAAACAAGTCCGAGTTTTCTCGCTCGCTCGCGGTCACCAGTTCGCCGGCCGCCGTGACCAGATCAACCGAGACCAGGTTGTCGCAGGCCAGGCCCCAAGTCCGTTCCATCCACCCGGATCCGCCGCCGAGCGTGAAGCCGGCGACTCCTGTGGTGCTGACCCGGCCGCCGGTGACAGCAAGTCCGTAGGTCTGGGCCGCCCGGTCGAACTCGCCCCAGGTCACGCCGCCACCCACTGTGGCGGTCTGGGCCTCGGAATCCACCGTCACCGTCTTCATCGGACGGACGTCGATGACCAGTCCGCCGTCGTTCATCGACATGCCCGCTACTGAATGGCCTCCCGACCGCACTGCCACGTCCAGATGGTGCGCCCGGGCGTAGCGCAGTGCCTCGCCCACATCGTCCGGGTTGCTGCACTGGGCAATGACGGCCGGCCGCCGGTCGATCATCGCGTTGAAAAGTTTCCGAGCCTCGTCGTAGCCGGAGTCGTCCGGCCGGATCCATTTCATGGCGCTGGTCCTCCCACGTGTTGGACCCCCAGCAACAAAAACGGTACGCCGATCCTCGACGACACGCCAGACGATGGACTTTGGAGAAGGAACGACTGTTATTCGTGTTCCCGTGCCACGAGGCGTTCGTATGCACCGGCAGAAACACAAATCATCATCATCAAAATGGAATGGGCGGCCGGATGACGTTGAAATCATCCGGCCGCCCCGCAGGCGGATACTCGCTCATCGGAAATTCAACGCCGGAAGACTAATTCCGCGGACTCTTTCCGTGGCTCCGCCAGTCAGCAAGAACCGTGCAGCACGGTTCTATCGGTACCATCGGTCGGTGCCCTGTTGAAAGGTCAGCCTGTAACTGGGCTGCCGTTTCCACGGACAAGAATGGTTCCGGCGCGCTAACGCTTCCGGCGCTTGGGAATGGTTTCACTCTCCAAGTTCGCCTTTTCGCGTTTTTCGGCACGCTTTTCTTTAATGCTTCGGCCTTGCTTTTTCGCGCTTTCGCGCACAGGCGATTTTCCGGACATTCTTGCTCCTCTTTCTCAAGCGGGAAGTCTTGCTACAGACCATACCTGCTTTAAGAAATAAAGCCAGCCCGAATTTGGCAGCTTAAACAAACGGGAAACGGGGCAGTCAGGCCAGTAGATCCACCAGCCCCTTGGCCAACGCGCCGGCCGCTCCCAGAAAGGCCAGCACCACCACCGCGGCTCTGGCGTGTTCATCCCGCAGATGCCGGCCGATCCGTTCGCCGGCGAAGATGCCCACGATGATCGACAGCGCGATGACCGCCCACATCCACCACTCCAGCTGCGGCACGCTGCCGGGGTCCACCGCCAGCTTCACGCCGACCGTGATGAGGCACAGTTGCAGGAAGAACGGCTGCAGCGTTGCTGCGAACGGTCGCGGCGGCCAGCGGGACAAGATGGCGTAGGCGCTCACCGTTGGACCGCCCACCCCGGCGAGCGCGTTGGTCAGCCCCGAGCCGAGCCCGGCGAGCGCCTTGGGCAGCTGCCCGGACACGGTGACCTGCGCACGGCCCAGCACCACCGCGACGGCCAGCCCGGCCATCACCACCGCGCCCACCACGGTGGACAGCACGGCGGGCGGGACCTGGACCGCAAGCCAAGAGCCGAAAACCGTACCGGCGACGGCGGGAACGGACAGCCACAGCAGCAGCTTCCAGTCGATCTCCCGCCACACGCGGGGCACAATCAGTCCGCAGGAGACCACCGCGCAGATGTTGATCATCATGATGCCCTCGTGTGGCCCCAGCAAGATGGCCAGGATCGGCGCCACCAGCAGGGCGAACCCGATGCCGGCGATGCGCTGGGCCACCGAGCCGAAAAAGATCGCGCCGGTGATCAGCGCCAAGAGTCCCATGGTCACCCGACCACCCTGCCAGAGCGGAGTTAGGCCGCCGTTCACCGACACGACCACGTCTGCTCGCCTGCTTGTTGCCGGCCGCAGGCAGGCTGGGTGGCGTGAGGATAGCTATCGTCGCCGAATCGTTCCTGCCGCACATGAACGGTGTCACCCATTCGCTGCTGCAAGTCATCGCGCACCTGCGGCGCCGCGGCGACGACGTCCTGGTGGTGGCACCGACGTCGTCGTGGCTGGAGGACACCGCACCGGCGACGGTGGAGGGCTACCCGGTCTACCGGCTGCCGTCCATCCCTCTGCGCGGCTACCCGAACGTGCGCGTGGCGGCCGGAACCGTGGCACGGATCCGCCGGGTGCTGGCTAGCTTCCGGCCGGACGTGGTCCACGTGGCCTCCCCCTTCATCCTGGGGTGGCGCGCGGTGCAGGCCGCCCAGCAGCTCGGCCTGCCCACCGTCTCCGTTTACCAGACCGAGGTGCCCGCCTATGCCGCCCGCTACGGTGCACCGTGGCTGCAGGAGCTGCTCTGGCAGCGGGTGGAGAGCATCCACAACGCGTCCACGCTGACCTTGGCGCCGTCGTCGTTCGCCATGGAGCAGCTGCGCAGCCGCGGCATCCGCGTCCACCTGTGGCGCCGCGGGGTGGACACCACCCGCTTCCATCCACATAAGCACGACGCCGATTGGCGGGCTTCCGTAGCACCCAACGGGGAACGGATCATCGGCTACGTGGGCCGCCTGGCGGCGGAAAAGCAGGTCGAAGACCTGGCCGTGCTGGCCGATCTCCCCGGGACCCGGCTGGTGGTGGTCGGCTCCGGGCCGCTGAAGGAGGAACTGCAGGCGAAGTTGCCCGGCGCATACTTTGCCGGCTTCCAGACCGGCGAAGAGCTGGCACGACACGTCGCCTCGTTCGACCTCTTTGTGCACCCGGGCGAATCGGAGACGTTCTGCCAGACCATCCAGGAGGCCATGGCAAGCGGTGTGCCCGTGGTGGCTGTGGGCCGCGGCGGCCCGCTGGACCTGGTTGATCCTTCGAGGACCGGCTGGATCTACCGGCCCGGGGACCTGGCCGAGCTGCGCGAGTACGTCCGGGACCTGACGGGCGACGACGCCAAGCGCCGGGCGCTGGGCGAGGCGGCTCATCGCTCGGTGCAGGGCCGGACGTGGCCGGTGCTCTGCGAACAGTTGGTGGACTACTACCGGCTTGCCGTCAGGGTCAAGCGCCGGGAGCTGAATCTGGAAGCCCGGGGCGTGCTGGGTTTCCTGGCCGGGTGAGTGTTTCAGCCGGGTTCCCGGCTATACAGCGCCCCGGCTCGTTCCACTAGGATGTGGCCATGCCCACAGAAACCGGATCCGTCTCGCCCGAATCTGCTCCCTCTTCCCGGCAGGAGCACCGGCCGCCGGCCGGTCCATCCGTGCCGGAGCGGCTGGCCGAACAACTCAAGTCGCTGGGCGTTGCCCGGACCTTCGGAGAGCCGCTGCAGGTGGGCGGAGACACCGTGGTGCCGGTGGCCTTGGTCCAGTACGGTTTTGGCGGCGGCGGCGATGCCGAAGGAGCCGCCGGCGGTGGCGGCGGCGGTTTAGCCCTGCCGCTCGGCGCCTACACCGGGCGCGGCGACGGGCCCGCGACGTTCCGGCCGAACACCGTTGCGCTGCTGGCCGTGCTGATTCCCTTGGTCTGGACCGCCGGCCGGGCCGTGGCCCGGGTTGTCCGCGCCGCCAAGAAATAGGTGGCACCCGCGCGCGGTCTCCACGCGTTCGCTGGCGCTCACATTGGTCGACCAACGGCAGGTTTTGGCGCCCACTCGGTCGGCCACCTGGCGGCACTAGCGGACGTTGCGGCGGAACCGTAGGCTCGAACGTGACAGCGGACAACACAGATTCGAGGACTCCCGATGAAACTGAGCCACATTCCGTTGCGCCTCTCCACCGGCGCGTTCATCCTCAATTCCGGGCTGGGTAAACAGAAGCTGGACAAGGACACCGCCGCCGCCTTGCAGGACATGGGCAGCCACGCGTTTCCCTCATTGAAGCAAATGGATCCGGAGAAATTCGGCAAACTGATGGCCTACGGCGAAACCGCCTTGGGCGCGGCACTGCTGCTGCCGTCCGTGCCCAGCAGGCTGGCCGGCCTGGGCCTCGCCGCGTTCTCCGGCTCGCTGCTGGCCATGTACTTCAAGACGCCGCACATGACCGCCGAGGACAACGTCCGCCCCAGCCCCGAGGGCACCCCCTACGCCAAGGACGTCTGGATGTTCGGCATCGCCTTGGCACTGATCCTGGATCCCAAGAACAAGAAACCGACGGTGCTCCAGACCGCCTAGCGTTCACAGCGGAGCACGACGGCGGCCGCCCGGGGCCTCCCCTGGCGGTCCTCCTCCCCTGTCCACAGCTTCAGCTGCACGTGCCGGCCGCCGCTTCCACCGTGAGATGATGGAGGTCATGGCCGCACACACTTTTCCGCTGGTTGACGTCAGCGAAATCATCAGGCTGGTGGGCGGCGCCGCCTTTGCCCGCGGCAAGATCTATGCCTCCGACGGTTCCGTGGCCGAGCTCGACTGGGATCCCTCAGTCCGCCTCCTGACCGCCAAAGTCATCGGCACCGCCGCGCTGCCGTACCGCTGCCGGATCTATCTGGAGACCGGCACCAGCGGTCAGTGGCGTCCGGCCTCGGCCTCCTGCAGCTGCCCGGTGGGCTCCGACTGCAAGCATGTGGCCGCCGTGCTCCTCAACAGCAACGGCAAGCACCTGATCACCAACCAGGCCTTCGCGCGCGAGCCGGAACCGGAGCAGGCCGGCTGGCAGGATTCGTTGGCGGGACTGATCGGCGGCACACCGGACGGCGCCAAGGGCGGCGCAGGCAAACCGGCGAAGGCCAAGACGAAAAGCACGTCCGCGCTGGGACTGCAGTTCGAGCTGATGGAGCCCGGCCGCAGGAACGACCGCCAGTACCGGCCCTCGGGCCTCTCCCTGCCGGAGGCCTCCGCAGCGGGCCCGAGCTGGGCGCGCAAGGCCGGAAACCGGCTGCGGGTGGGCGTCCGGCCCGTGCTGCAAAACGAGACCGGCCGGTGGATCCGCAGCAAATTGCGCTGGAACACCATCAGCTACAAGACCTACGGCCTGCCGCTGGACACCGAACAGCACCGCTGGTTCAGCCAGTTCGCGCCGCTGCACCGGGCCACCGGACTGACCTACTTCGGCGAAGACAACGACTGGCTCTTCCTCGACGAATTCAGCAGCCCGCTGCTCTGGGAGCTCTTCGCCGAAGCCAAGCGGCTGGGCATCGCGCTGATCGGTGCCAAGGCGGACACCGTCGTCGAGATCCGGGACCAGGCCGTGATCGGCCTGGACGCCCATCTCGACGGCGTAGTGCCGGCCGCCGGTCCGACCGAGGCCCCAAAGGGTGCCGAGACGCGCGACGGTGGCGCCGGGGACCACCCGGAAAGCGCCGACCTGGTCCTCACCCCGTCGCTGCGGATCGACGGCCAGGAGCTTCCCACGCAGACGGCGGGCATCGTCGGCACCCACGGCGTGTATCACTATGCCGTCGCCGGCCAGACCATCATCACGCTGGCCCCGACCGCGCATCCCGTCACGGACCAGGAAGCGAACCTGCTGCTCTCCGGCACCCCTTTGACGGTTCCGGCCGCCGACGTCGAGCAGTTCATGGAGCGGTACTACCCGGCGCTCAGCCAGCGGATCGCGGTGGCCAGCAGCGACGAATCGGTCAGCTTCCCGGAGATCGTTCCTCCGGAGCTGGTCCTGACCGCTTCCTACCGCAAGGGCAACGTGCTGCAGCTCGGCTGGCACATCGAGTACCGCCACGGGGACAAGCCGGTGCGGCTTCCGGTCGACGACGAAGCGGACACCAGCCACTACCGCGACCTGCCCGCCGAGCAGGACCTGCTGGAGGCCGCCGCGGCGGTGCCGGGCGTGGGCACGACGGCGGCGCGCACCCTGCGGGACATGGCCACCGTGGATTTCACCCGCTACGCGCTGCCCGCGCTGGAGCAGGTGGACGGCGTGCGCGTGGACATTGTGGGCGAAAAGCCCGACTACCAGGAGCTGACCGAGGCACCCGAGCTGACCATCAGCACGGTGGAGACGGAGGAGAGCGACTGGTTCGACCTCGGCGTCATGGTCCGCGTCGCCGGCCGCTCCGTGCCGTTCGGCAACATCTTCAAGGCGCTGGCCCGCGGCCAAACGCGGCTGCTGCTGGTGGACAAGTCCTACCTGTCGTTGGAGCAGCCGGTGTTCGACCGTCTCCGCCAGCTGGTGGACGAAGCCCGGCAGATGCAGGACCGGGAATCCGGGGAACTGCAGATCAGCCGCTACCAGGCCTCGCTCTGGGAGGAGCTGGAGGATGTCGCCACCGAAACCGTGCAGGCCCGCACCTGGCGCGACTCGGTCCAGGGCCTGCTGGCGCTGGAGACGGTGGAACAGACTCCCCTGCCGGCCGGATTAAATGCCGAGCTCCGCCCTTACCAGGCCGAGGGTTTCAACTGGCTCGCCTTCCTCTGGCGGCACCGGCTGGGCGGCGTGCTGGCGGACGACATGGGGCTGGGCAAGACGCTGCAGGCCTTGGCCCTGCTGCTGCATGCCAAGCAGCACGGCGAGCCGGAGCTTGCGCGCCCGTTCCTGGTGGTGGCGCCCACCTCCGTGGTGTCGAACTGGGTCCACGAGAGCCAGCGCTTCGCCCCCGACCTGAAGATCGAGGGCATCACCGACACGCAGGTGCGAGGCCGCCGTCCGCTGTCGGAAATCACTGCGGAAGCCGACGTCGTGGTCACTTCCTACACGCTGTTCCGGCTGGATTTCGAGGCCTATCAGGAGACGGAGTGGGCCGGGCTGATCCTGGACGAGGCGCAGTTCGTGAAGAACCGCGCCACCAAGGTCCATCAGTGTGCCCGCGATCTGCGCGCGCCCTTCAAGATGGCGATCACCGGCACGCCGATGGAAAACAACCTGATGGAGCTGTGGTCCATCTTCTCCATCGTGGCGCCCGGTCTGTTCCCGTCCGCCGTGCGGTTCGTTGACCAGTACCAGCGCCCGATCGAACGCAACCAGGATTCCGAGCTGCTGCAGAAACTGCGCCGCCGGATCAAGCCGCTGATGATGCGCCGCAGCAAGGAAGCGGTGGCCCGGGACCTGCCGGAGAAACAGGAGCAGGTCCTGGAGGTAGAACTGACCCCCAAGCACCGGCGGATCTACGACACGCACCTGCAGCGCGAGCGGCAGAAGGTCCTGCGGCTGGTCGAGGACATGGACAAGAACCGGTTCACCATCTTCCAGTCGCTCACCCTGCTGCGGATGCTGAGCCTGGATCCCTCGCTGGTGGATGCAAAGTACTCATCCGTGCCGTCCAGCAAGCTCGGCGTCCTGTTCGAGCAACTCGAAGACGTCATCGGCGAGGGGCACCGGGCGCTGATTTTCAGCCAATTCACCAGCTACCTGAAGAAGGCCGCCGAACAGTTGGATGCGGCCGGCATCGAGTACTGCTATCTGGACGGTTCCACCCGCCGCCGGGCCGAGGTGATCGAGAAGTTCAAGAGCGGCAGCGCGCCGGTGTTCCTGATCAGCCTCAAGGCCGGCGGCTTCGGCCTCAACCTGACCGAGGCCGACTATTGCTTCCTGCTAGATCCGTGGTGGAACCCGGCAACCGAGGCCCAGGCGGTGGACCGCACGCACCGGATCGGCCAGACCAAGAACGTGATGGTCTACCGGATGGTGGCCCGCGGGACGATCGAGGAGAAGGTGATGGCCTTGAAGGAGCGGAAGGCCAAGCTGATCTCGTCGGTGCTCGAGGACGATGCCATGTTCTCGTCCAAGCTGACCGCCACCGACATCCGCGGCCTCTTCGGCGACTAGGTGCGGTCCGGAACGGGAAGGACTGCTTCGGCCGGCACGCTACTGTACGATGACCTGCAGCAAGCGCCAGCCATCCGGCACCTGCGCTTCGATGGCGGCTCTGGCGTCGGCATAGGACTCACCTTCAGCTGACAATTCCTTGGTTTCGACCGGCTGGATAATTCCTACAACTTTGACCACAAACTAAAGCTATCCCTGGACCAACCGGGGCCGCGGCATCCTTGAGCATGGTTCCGGTCACGTCCGCCGGCAAACCGCCGCGGGCCGCGCCCGAGCGCCCTCGGGCTAAGGTGGTAGGCGGGATCGTCCGTCTCCACGGGCCGTCCCGTCCACGGGATTGAGGGGGCAGGGTGCTGGCACTGGTACGCCACGGACAGACGGATTGGAACGCGGCGGGACGGCTGCAGGGACACACCGATGTGCCGCTCAACAGCCTCGGCCGGCAGCAGGCGTACGACGCCGGCGCCTCGCTGTCCGCGGGCGGCTGGGACGTTTTGGTGTCCTCGCCTTTGGGCCGTGCCGTGGAAACCGCGCAGATCATCGGCAGCCAGGTGGGCCTGGATCTGGCGGAAACGGTCCCGGAACTCCTGGAGCGCGATTACCGCGGGATCGAAGGCACCGTGCTGCGCGGCATGGACCGGCCGCACATCGACAAACTGATGCGGCAGGCCGAACCGGAGGCGGACGTAGCCGCCCGCGGTATCGCCGGGCTGCAGGCATTGCTCCGCGCCTACCCGGAACAAAACATCATCGCGGTGGCGCACGGGACCATCCTGCGGCTCACGATGAACGTGCTGCACGGAACGCCCCGGGACTACATCCTCAACGGTGAAACAGTGGAACTGGACCCGGACGTGGTGCTCGGCTACCGCGCGGATCCGGACCAGTTGGCTGCCACCCGCTCCTGACGACGGCGGGGGCGGGTGGCACCGGGGCGGTAGGGCCGGCGTCGTCCTACTCGCCGTCCAAATGCTCGTGAAGAGTTGCCACGGCGTGCTCGGACAGTTCTTCGCGAGGCGCACACCAGTCCACCCAGCGGTGCAGGAACGCGGTGAGTTCGCCGGGGTCAACCGACTCCATGCCGCCTTCCGCCATCAGCGTCTCGCTGATCAAATCCAACTTGACCGGGCTCACCCGGGTGAAGCGTCCGCCGTCGTAATCCCAGCTGTAGCCAAGAATCAGGTTCACCATTCCGCGCTCCGACGCCGATTCGCGTCCGGTCTCCCGCAGATAGCGGGCGGCCATCTCGTCAATTTCCTCCTGCCGGAGCGCCTCGACCTCCTCCTCCAAACTGCCGGCCGCCGGTTCCGTGTCACCGCCCTGCCGCGTCGCGCCGGGCGTGAGACCGACCTCGGCGTCGTCGAGCTCCGCGTAGTCCTCGTCGGAGAGCCAGTCTTCGCTCTCGTCCTCCGTCTCGTCCGCCAGTTGGATGATGGTGCGCAGCCAGGCCTGCGCCACCCAGCGGCGGGCGCCGAAGTCTTCGTCCACCATGTGCTCGGGCAAATCCAGCGAGGCGTCCAGCCCTTCCCACGCGTCCAGCGCGGTGCCGGTCAGGTCGGCGTCGGCGTCGAGCAGCAGCCCTTCTTCCTGGGCGTCTTCGTTCAGGTCCTTCAGTGCCGCCGCCGGGTTGTCCACCAGCCCGGTCTCCATCACCGTCCCGCCGAAAATGTTGCCGTCCAGCAGCACCAGCAGGCCTACTTTTTCATTGCCGGCCATGAACTCAAAGAGCATGTTGGCCTCGTCGCCGAAAGCGTCCGCATAGCGGTGCAGGGCCGTCACCGTCACCGGGTGCTTGGCCCACTCCGGTTCGGTGAAGCCGTCGGCTACCATCCGGTCCGCCAGCGTTTCCGCGTCGCGGCGCATATCCGGGCGGTCGATCAGGAACGCCAGCGCGCGCAGCATCGGCACCGCGCCGGGTCCATTGCGGTCCTCGGCCAGGTCCAGCCATGCATAGAACAACTCATTGCGGCGCTGCCGGCCGGCGTCGTCCTGCGTGTCCCACAGATCCAGCAGGTAGCCGCCCAACGAATGGGCTTCAATCGGGCTGGCCGTCTCCAAGGTGTCGGCGAATGGACGTTCCAGCTCAACGTACAGCTCCAGCAGCGGGTCGGTGTCCTGCCCGGGCTGCCTGCCCGAGCCGGGCTGCCGGTTCTTCAGCTTTTTCGGCTTGCGCTTGCGGCTCACAGGGCTCATGCCACGAGTCTGCCATGCCCTCGCCGCGAAGGTAACCGCCGGGGCCGGCCCGGCGGCTAGAGCAGGGACTGGATGACCAGCCGCCATTTCTCCAGCCAGGCGGCGCTGCTTTCCGGGTCCTGCCAGGACTCCTGGTTCAGGTACAGGCCCTGGACCGGGACCGTGGCGCCCAGTTCCACCAGCACCGGTTTGAGCAGCAGCTCCGGCGCCAGCGCATGGGCCGGGCCGGCGCCGAGCATCAGCGGCACGGCCACCACGCCGGCCAGCCCGTCGCCGGTGGCGAACTGGTCGAGGAACAGCTTCAGCACCCCGGAGTAGGTGGCCTTGAAGGTGGGCGAAGCCACGACGACCAGTTCACTGCCCTGCACCGTCTTGACGGCGGCGGCCACGCCCGCATCGCCCCACCCCAGCAGGCCCGGGCCCAAGGTCACCACGTCCACCTCGTGGTCCGCGGGCGCGCCGGTGATCTGTTCGGCCAACGCTCCGGCGGCGGCCAGCGTCCGGGAGCCGGGTTTGGGGTTTCCTGCCACAACTGTCACGGTCATGCTCCGGACGCTACCGCGCCGAGGGCCCGATCGCCAGCACCGCCCGTGGTGATTGCGGCCTGAGGCGCGGTGTTACCCCATGTTGCCCATAGGAAACGTCTGCCCCGGATGCCACACTGGCCACATGCCGTTTTACCAGGACGCCGCCGCCACGGAACCCCTGACGGCAATCCATCTGGTCCAGCGCACCAAGAGATGCTTCCAGTTGGCGCAGCCGATCTACTACCGGGCGGATGCTGCTGCCGCCATCGTCCGGATTGAAGCGCACGATCTCTCCGCCGGGCTCAAGAACAACTCCACGGACCTGGCTTCGGTGCCCACCTGGATGTGGGGGCTCATCGCCAGCTACGGACGGCAGACGGCCCCGGCCCTGCTGCACGACCAAGGCATGGCAATGTGCGCCGAACTGTCGCCGGAGGAGGCGCTGCGGCGGCGCCGCTTCTATGACGAGGAGTTCCGCCGCGCCCTGCTGGACACCGGGGTCGCCGCGTTGCGAGCCCGGCTGATGTGGGCGGGCGTATCGGTCCAGGCCTACCTTGAACATTCCAGGGGCCGAGGGCTGCTGCTGGCAGCGTCCGTCGGGGTTGGGGCGCTGGCTTTCATCGCCGCCAGCTGGCTCGCCGCAACCGGTGCCGGCCAGCTGCCCTTGGCGGGAGCCGTGCTGCTGACCGTCGCGCTGTGCCTGGTGTGGACCCGGGACTGGCCGGTGGTTGCCGTCCTGGTTCCGGCCTTCGCCCTGTTCTCCCCCGTTCTCGCGGCAGCGGCCGCCGGGTCATTGCTGCTGTGGCTCTGCGAGACCGGCTGGTGGGCGGTTACCAAACCGTTCGCCGAACACCCCAGCCCACCACCCGTCGTCGGTCCCCTCACGAGGACACCCCATCCATGATCCAGCTCACATTTACTGGCCCGCAAATGCCGGAATCGGCCCTCCGCAAACACGCACCCAAAATGCCAGTTGGTTTGATTGGCACAACCAAACGGAATCGACTACGATTGAGGCATGCCCCCCAACCCCCGCAAGCAACCCGATCCGGGCGTCATGATCCGTGACGCCGTGGCTCAGGTGGTGCGCTGGACCTCCCATGCCGACACGCGGAAACAGCTGTTCGATCCGCGCGAAGCCGGCCTGACACCCACCGATGTCGCCCTGCTGGAGTACATCGACGACAAGGGCCCGGTCCGCGTCTCGGAGCTGGCCACGCAGCAAGGGGTGGACAAGTCCACCATGACTCCGCAGGTCCGCCGCCTTGAGGACAAGGGGCTGGTGGACAAGCAGGCGGATCCGGACGACGGCCGGGCGACCCTGCTGACGGCCTCCACGGCCGGCCGGCGGATGCACCGGAACATCGGCAAGGCCGGTGCGGCCGTTGTCGATGAGATCCTGGCGGATTGGTCCGACGACGACCGCGAAGCTTTTGCCCAACTCTTTACCCGTTTCGCCGAGCAGCTCATGCGCGGTGAACCCTCACAACGATCCGATTCGGAAAGGAACACGCCAGGCGATGTCATCAAAGGCTCTTGAGCAGGATGGCAAACACGATCTGCTTTCGCTTTCTTCACGGCTGTTTGCCACCTGGCAGCTGCTGGTCAGGAAAGTACGTACCGCCGGTCTGCTGTTCCCCTTGCTGACCTTGGCCGCCACCGCGGCGTTCTGGTCCATCGTCTGGCTGCTGGACACCACGCCGGTCCACGCCCTCTCCCCGGTCAACGCGCTGCTGCGGATTTACGGCACCGGCATCGCGGTGATAGCCACCATGGTCATTGTCGGCGCGTCCCTCTGGCTGATTGCCAAGCGGCTGGGCTACGCGGACAGGTTCACCGGTGCTCTTTTCGAACCTTCCGATGACATCGGCCCCGTTCCCTCCACCGCCAACAGCCTGGTCCAGAATGCCGCTGCCCCGGCACCGGTGGCCGACCAGATTTTTGCGGCATTGCCCGCGGCTCCGGCCCGGCTCCCCCTGGCGGCGGCACCGACCGACGACGGCGCGCGGCCGGCTCCCGCCCTCACCGCGCCAGCCGCCCCGTTGGCTACGCTTTCTCCCACTCCGTTTGCGGAACCGGAAGCCCCGGCCAACACGGCGATCGTGGAGGAACCTCTCCTAGCCGAGGCGCACGCCCCGGAAGACAGCGTCCAGGCTGCTCCGGCCCGGCCGCTCACCAAGGCCAATCCACTCAAAAAGAGCAAGGGCCGCAAGAAGTAGCAGCCCCACTAGACCAATGACCGGCGCCAGCGAACGGGCGCCGGTCATTTTCTTGCCCGGCCACGCAGGCCGACCCCGTCCGCCGGGTCCCGGGCCTTCTGCGCGCGGGGTCAGGCGCTGGACGGATCCAGTTGGGCGGCTGCCGCGGCCTGGTGATCGGGATGGCCCGTCTGCAGGGCGTACATGCCGTAGGCCACCGGGCCGGCTGCTACCAGTTCCGCGCAGTGCTCTCCGAGCCGCGGCGGGACGCGTCCGCCCTCGTCCCGGAACGCCCGCACGGTCAGATCGAACGCCAGGGGCGTGGACATCATGTGGTGGAGGCTGAAATCAGCTGCCGGATCGCCCACCCTCGCCGTCGTCCAATCCAGCACGGACCGGATTTCATTGTCCTCGTCCAGCAGCAGGTGGGCGGGGTAGAGCTCTCCGTGCACAAATGCCGTCCAGTCGGGCCAGTAGCTGTCGTCGGCGAGCCAGGCCGTCCAGCGGTCCATCAGCTCGTCGGCAATCCGAAACTCGGCGCTGACCGCAGCCACATTGCTGCGCCATTCTTCCCGCACCCCGGCGGGGGTCAGCACCGGCACGCCCTTGGCCCGCGCTTCGGCCGCGTTGATCCGTTGCAATTGGGCGATCAAGCGTCCCAGCGAGGCGCAATAGGCCGGCGACTCGCGGTCGAAATGCCAGACCGGTTCGCCGTCTTCCACCGTGAGGCCCAGTTCGCCGGGCAGTTCCGGATAGGCAATCAAGGATCGGTTCCGGATCCGCCAGTCGGGGACCGCGGCGGAGATCTTGTTCTTGACCAGGTCCAGGATTTTGGCTTCATCCGAGATCTTGGCCGAGACGTCGGGCCGCCGCGGAATCCGCAGCACCCACCTCTTGCCGTCCGTGGCCGTAGCGAAGGCGACCAGGTAGTCCAGCCCGGCCTCATTGAACCGCACGGATTTTGGCTGGATCGTCATCCCGTTCTGGGAGGCGAGATCGGCCACGTAGTCCGGCGTGAATTCGTCCGCAGTAATCATGGGCACCTTCCTCGTACCTTGGTGCCACTGTAGCCATGAAGGCATCGTGCGGCTATGGATACCGAGTCAGGGAAAGTACGACGGCGGTGCCTCACCCCCACGGGATGCGGCACCGCCGTCGTCAGTCCTTGCGTCAGTAACGGTCCGCCAGGTCGTCCGCCGCGACTCCCCTGCGCAGGGTGGCGCCGCGGAAGAACTCCGGGTTACGCCGGTACATCAGCACCATCAGCACTGCCCCCAGCAGGATCACGCCGCAGCCGAGCACGAACACCAGGCCCACTCCCCCGATGGAGGAGCCGGAGCCGTAGTCGGGGTCCAGCGAGTCGACCGCCGTCTGCACGAACATCACCAGCAGGATGATCCCGCCCAGCAGCGGAGCCAGGAACTTCAGCCCAAAGTTCCGCAGGGAGGCGAACGCATCGGCCCGGAAGTACCAGACGCAGGCCAGCGCGGTGACGCCGTAGTAGAAGCAGATCATCATGCCCAGCGCGGTGATGGTGTCCCACAAAGCGTTCTCGGACAGCACCCGGGTCACCGTGTAGAAGCCACCGGCTGCAATCGCGGCGGCCACGGTGGCGTAGCTGGGCGACTTGAAGCGCGGGCTGATCTTCCCGTAGCCGGCCGGCAGCGCTTTGTAGTGTCCCATGGCCAGCATGGTCCGGGCCGGGGAGACGAACGTGGACTGCAGCGAGGCCGCCGAACTGCTCAGCACGGCCAGCGACATCAGGATGGCGAACGGTCCCATGACCGGCCCGGCCAGTGCGGCGAAGATGCTTTCCTGGTTGTCCGGGTTGCCTGCCCCGAGCCCCTCGGTGCCCACGCCGGCATAGGCCAGCACGGCCAGTGCCACGGTCATGTAGATGACGACAATGACCAGGATGGTGGCAGTTGCCGCCCGGCCCGGCGTCTTCTCCGGGTTTTTGGTCTCCTCGTTCATGGTCAGGGTGACGTCCCAGCCCCAGAAGATGAAGATGGACAGCGAAATTCCGGCGGCGAAGGCGGAGAAGGACTCAACGCCGAACGGGTTGAACCAGTCGGCCGAGATTTCCAGCGCATTGAATGCCGTACCACCGGACACATGGCCGAAGGCGGCCACCGCGAACCAGATCAACACCACTACTTGGAAGGCCACCAGCACATACTGGAAGGTCTTGGTGGTCTCCATGCCCCGGTACGAGATCCAGCAAGCCAGGCCGATGAACACCCAGGTGGTGGCGATGTTCAGCGGAAGGTTGTTGGTCAAATCGGCGAGCGCCTCGTTGCCCGTGACTTGGGCGAGCATCAGGTAGAAGAAATCCACCGCCACCGCCGCCAGGTTGGACAGCACGATCACCGTGGCGGCGATCAGCCCCCAGCCGCCCATCCAGCCCACCCAGGGACCGAAGGCACGGGTGGCCCAGGTGAACGAGGTGCCGGAGTCCGGCATCGCACTGTTCAGTTCCCGGTAGCCCAGGGCAACCAGGAGCATCGGGATGAAGCCCACCAGGAAGATTGCCGGCAGGTGCACGCCCACTTCGGCGATGGTGGGGCCGAGCGCCCCGGTCAGCGTGTAGGCCGGGGCGATGCACGAGACGCCGATGACGACGGCGCCCAGCAAGCCGACCGACCCCGATTTCAATCCCTTGCGGCTCAATCCGCCCGGGGTCTTTCCGGCGCGTTCAATGGTGCTGGTCATGGTCATGCCTCCTGCTGGCCGTCGCCGTCGGAAAGAACCGGAGCATGGGACAGCCCGGGGTTGTCAATAGGTAATGGCGCACTCCGGTAGCCGCGAGGCACCACCACCATCGGCACCGGCAGGGCACGCAGCACCTTGCTGGCGGTCGCGCCGAGGAACAGGCGGCTCTGAGGTGCCAGCCGGCTGGAACCGATCAGCATCACTTCCCCTTCGTCCCACTCCAGAGCATCGATGGCGTCTTCGATCGAGCGGCCTTGCGCAACGTGGGCCGTGACTTGGCCGGCCAGCGTGGTCTCGGCATGGGCCAGCCGCTTGTTCATATGGGTTTCGGCGCGTGACGCGGCGTCCGGGTCGGACGAATCGAGGGCCACCAGCGAGAGCAAGCGCAGGTCCAGTCCGCGCCGCTGGGCCGCATCCAGGGCAACGTGCAGCACGTCGTCGGCGCCGGCCCGGTTGCCCATCCCTACCGTGACCCGGGTGACCGGCTCGGAGCGGCGGTAGCCCCTAGGTGCCAGCGCTACCGGCACCGTCGAGGCATGCAGCAGGCCGCTGGCCACCGTCCCCACGCTGAAGCGGCGGAACACGCTGTTGCGTCCGGCGCCGATCACGATCAGCGCGGCGCCGAAGTCCTCGGCGGCGGCAATCAGGCCTTCCGCGTTCGATTCGGCCGGGCGCACATGGGCACGGGCCGTCACGTCGTCGGGAACCAGGCTGAGCCCCTCGGCCAGCCACTCCCGGATCTGGTCCGAGAGAATCGAGTCGTAGCCCGATTCCGGCCTCGGGTAGGCCCCCGAATACGGCGAGGACTCCGGCAGCACCATGACCAGGTCCAAGCTGCCGCCCTGCCGGCGCGCCAGCGCCGTCGCCAGGTTGACCGCTTCGCGTCCGCTGCCCGTTGCCGTATAGGCAACAACGTACCGGCGCACGCCCTAGCCCTGCCGTCCGGCCGCACCGGCCAGCTCGCCGCGGGACGCTGCTGCTTCCGCAAGGATGCGGGCCGCTGTCGCGTGCCCCATCCGCACGGCGCCGTCCACATGCTGGTAGCCGGCACCGGCCAGGTCGGAGCAGGACCAGTAGATCGGTCCCACCGGCGCCAGCTGGTCCTTGCCGTACCGGGACAGCCCGCCCAGGTCGTAGCTGGCGGCATAGGCGCCGCGGGTCCACTCTTCGGAGCCCCAATCGGACTCGTAGTACACCACCGGATCCAGTGCCGCCGGGCCCAGGTAGTCGGCAATGGCGGAGAGGATGGCGGCCTTGCGCCCTTCCGGGCTGAGCTCGAACATGGCGTCGGCTTTCTCGTCGCTGACGAAGCCGACCAGCGTGCCGCGGGCATCCCCGTGGTTGGTGTTGTCGTAGACTTCCTGCACCACCGACCCCGCACCGAAGCAGGTGCCGGAGAGGCCATCGGCCCGCCAGAACGGCGTCTCATAGACGGCGTGGACCTTGATCACCAGGCCCAGCGACTGATGCTGGTGCATCTGGTGCTGCCGGCGCGGCAGCGGCGGCTCGAAGGAGACGCGCGAATACAGGTTCGGCGGCACGGCCATCACGGCATACCCCGCCTCCACGGTGACCCCGTCCGCGACGGCCAACACGCCGTCGTCGCTCCAACGCAGCGTGCGCACCGGAGCGTTCAGCAGGACATCCTCGCCCAGCTCGGCGGCCATCCGGACGGACACTTCCTGCATGCCGCCCAGCACGCGCTTGTCCAGAATGAAGTCGTCGTCCACCAGATTGCTGAACGAGCCGGCCGACGCGGCCATCAGCACCGCCTGCAGCACCGAGAACGAATGCGCGGGCTTGGTCAGCATGCCGCCGGCCACGAACAGGCCGATGTTGTTGCAGGCCTCCTCATCGGCGGACTGCCGGCGGAGCCAGTGGTGGAAGGAGATGGTGTCCAGCTCACGTGCCCGCGGATGCGCCCACGGCTCCTCGGCGCCCACCTCGGCCGCCAGTGTGTCCAGCAGGTGGATCAGCCGGTTCATTTCCGCCTCGGTGGAGTCGCTGACCGGGAACATGGCGCCGGTGTAGCGCTTGGCCTCGCCGGCGGGATCCAGGTAGACGCTCTGGCCGTCTCGGTAGCGGCTGTAGGTCTCCAGGCCCAGCTCCCCGAGCAGCTCCAGCAGGGCCGACTGGTCCGGCGACACCCACTGGCCGCCGATCTCGAGCATGGCGCCGTCCACCACGTCGGTCCAGGTGCGGCCGCCCACTCGGTCCCGTGCCTCCAGCACCGCTACGGACATGCCGGCCCGCTTCAGATCACGCGCCGCGGTCAGTCCGGAAGGTCCGGCACCGATAACCACTACGTCCCGCTTCAACTTGCTCACTGTTGTTCAACTCCAATTCGTACTGCTGCGGACCGCGGTGTGATTCCGGCCTCCGCTTAAATGAACTGTATTCATTTAGCGACAACTGTAACCGGCGCCACAGGGTTTTGAAAAGCGATGCGTAGGATGGTTACACGGGTTGTACCGCCGCAGCCCCGAGCGGACAAGGAAGAAGGTGTTTGTCGTGACAGCACGCTCGGCGCCCGACGACGCCCCTGCCCCTACGTCGAACGGACACAGACCGGCCGGCCGCCCCACCGAGAAGCTGCTGTCCAAGGAACTGATGACGACGGCGGCGCTCGGCCTGATCGAAGCGCGCGGCTATGAGGGACTCACTATGTCCGGCCTGGCCCGGAGCCTTGGCGTTGCCCCGTCGGCGCTGTACAACCACGTGGCCTCCAAGCACGACGTCCTGCTGCTGCTCCAAGACCACCTGATGGCCCGCGTCGACGTGGCTGCCTTCTCCGAACTTCCGTGGCCGGACGCCGTGCGCCGCTGGGCCTGGTCCTACCGCGACGTCTTCACCCATCACGCCCCGCTGATTCCGGTCATCGCGGTGCTGCCGGTGACCGGCGCTCCGCACACGCTGGCCATGTATGAGGCGGTTGCCGCCGGCTTCCTGCAGGCGGGCTGGCCGGAGCCGCAGGTGGTCCCCGCCATCGTGGCCCTGGAGTCCTTTATCTTCGGTTCGGCCTTCGACGTGACGGCGCCCGCTGACATCTTCGAATCCGGCGAGCTGGCCGCGGCGAACCCGGTCTTCACCTCCGCCGTGAGGTCGCAGGATACCGGTACCGCCGGGTCCGCAGCCGACGCCGCTTTCCAGTTAGGGCTTGAGGCCCTGATCGCCGGCCTGCAGGCGCAGCTCAAAGCCGCCCAGTCCGCCTAATCCCGGCGCGGCGGGCCTGACTCCCGTGCCCGGGCTGGACACTCTCCGGTTTCCCCTGCGTCGCCTCATCGACTGTTCAGATAACGCCGTTTTCAGGCTCGAAAAGGGCGTTATCTGAACAGTCGTTTTTTCTGGAGCCGGAGACCTGCAGCAGAAGGCGGGGAGGGTCCGTGGGCGGCAACCGGCGCACAGCTTCGGTGTCTCGACGGGCGCCATCTTTCCGCAGCTAAAACCATTAATCCGCAGCGAAAGTGCATCGTTTACCCACACTTCGAAGCATTCCGCTTCGAGAGTCACAGGATTGCCAAAAGCCAAGCTGAAAGGGCGAATCCCGTTGCTAATTTTCTTGAGGAGCTGGCGAGGTGCCAGCCGGGCGCTGGCAAGAAATGCTAGCGATTCATACGCACAGGAGTTCTCATGCTTTCCATCATCGCCACCCTTCAGACCCTCGGCTTCACCGTCAAGAACCGCCTTCAGCGCGAGGAAACCGGCGCCACCGCCGTTGAATACGCCCTCATGGTCGGCCTCATCGCCGTCGCGCTCATCGGCGGCCTGACCATGTTTGGACCGCAGCTCGGCAGGTTCTTTGAGAACCTCGGTGGCGAGCTGGGTATCGCCGAAATTGCAGGTGAAGCTGCCTGATAATTCGCCGTTTGTTCCCTTAGGACCATCAAGCGAATTGTGGTTTGGGGACGGTTACGCCTTAGCGCAACCGTCCCCACTCCTGGATCCCAGAAAGCGCAGGACACATGAAGCGGATGAAATCAGAACGAGGTGCGGCAGCCGTCGAATTCGCCCTGGTTCTTCCGCTCCTGCTGCTCTTGTTGCTCGGGATCATTGAGTTCGGGCGGGTCTACAATGCCCAGATGCAGCTAACCGCGGCCGCCCGGGACAGCGCCCGGGTCATGACGATCGGCAACCCGGCCGCTTCCGTAGCCGAGGCCCGGGCGGCGGCGATTGCCTCCGCTCCCGCGCTGAGTCCGCGGATCGCGCCGGAGCAGGTGGCCATCAGCGTCTCCCCCAGCGCCACCGGCGTGTGTGCGCCCGGCTCGGTCGCCACCGTCACCATCAGTTACCCCCTCAGTTTTCTGTCCGGCATCTTCGGTGCCGGCATCACCTTGACCGGCAAGGGAGTCATGCAGTGCAGCGTCTAAAAGACGAACGCGGCGCCACCGCCGTCACCACCGCCATCTTCATGGTGGTCCTGCTCGGCATGGTTGCCGTGGTGGTGGACATCGGGGCCCTCTACTTTGAACGGGCGCAGTTGAAGAACGGCGCCGACGCAAGTGCCCTGGCCATTGCGCAGAACTGTGCGGCGGGGAACTGCAGCATGGATTTCACCGCTCTCGCCTCCTCTTTGGCCTCCCAAAACGCGAACGACAACATGGCCGACGCAGCCGTGGAACTGGACGCTGCGGCCGGCCGGGTGACTGTCGCCACCAGCACGCTGGGATCGGAGGGGCACTTCATCGCCCAAGCTTTCGCTCCCATTCTTGGGCTGGACGACACTGCAAGTCTGACAAGCCAGTCCCAGGCCGGCTGGGGCGCTCCCGTAGCCGGGAAATCAATCCTCCCCATTGCCATTTCCTACTGCCAGTTCGCCGGCATGCTCGATAAAGGCCTGCAACGGGTGGACTTCAACCCGAGCGCCGGAACATCCCATGGGTGCTCCAGTTCAACGCTGCCCGGCAGCACCGGCGCCGCTTACACAATTCCTGGCGGCTTCGGCTGGCTCAAGCAGGATCCGGCCCGTCCGTGCCAGGCCAGGATCAACATCGGCGCAACCGGGCTTCCAGGCTTCCCCGTCGATCCGGAAATCGCCAGCGACACAGGCAACGACGTGCCGTCCTCCTGCAAGCAAACGAACCTACTACGGCAGATTGCACACACCACGGTGCTGCTGCCCCTGTACGACAAGGCCGGCGGCACGGGCACGAATGCCTGGTACCACATCATCGGTTTCGCGGCCTTCAAGGTCACAGGCTGGAACTTCAGCAGCACGGCCTACAACAATCTCAGCCCCGCGTCCGTTGCCTGTACCGGCAACTGCAGGGCACTCATCGGCGAGTTCGTCACCTTCGTGACGCTCGACGCCGGTGAGCAAGACTTCATCTTCGGCGGTGCCCCGAATGTTTTCGGCGCCTCCCTCGTGACCCTCGTGCGCTAGGAGCACTCTCGGTGAAAAGAAGAATTATCGGCGCAATGGCCGCCCTGCTGATGGCCGCCGTCGGAACCGTGATGGTGCTGTCCTACATCGGCGGTGCCGATCAGCGAGCACTGGCGGGCACTGAAAGCGTGGAGGTTCTCGTCGTGGCCGAGCCAGTTCCCGCCGGCACCCCGGCCGAACAGCTCAGCGCCTACGTTTCTACCGAACTTATCCCGGCCAAGATCGTGGCAGCCGGGGTAGTGACGGACCTGCAGAAGCTGTTTGGACAAGTAGCGACCGTGGATCTGCTGGCCGGCGAACAGTTGATGTCCGAGCGCTTTGCGCTCCCTGCAGACCTGCAGGATCCGGGAACGGTGGCCGTGCCCAAGGGTATGCAAGAGGTGACCATCTCCCTGGAACCGTCGCGCGTGGTGGGCGGGCAGTTGGCAGCCGGAGACACGGTAGGCGTTTTCATCTCCATGGAAGACGGTCCTGGAAACGTTGGAGCGGTCACGCACCTAGAGCTCCACAAGGTGCTAGTAACCAGAGTCCAGGGGGTTGCCGTCGCCCCGGAAGCGTCCGATGCATCGGCAACGGTTCCGGCGAACAATGTGCTGGTCACGCTGGCGATCACGGCAGCCGACGCCGAAAAGATCGTGTACGCCCAAGAATTCGCCCGCACCTGGCTCTCGAAGGAGCCGACTGATGCCAGCGAAAAGGGAACGCGCTTGGCGGACAAGGATGAGGTGTACGAATGAGCCGCTACGTATTGGTCGGCACCGATCAGGACTTTGAGCAGCGGTTCGCTGCTGCGGCTGTCGGATCATTGGCCGGCCAGACCCACCTGTGGGACGGGACAGGTCTTCCCACCGAGCCCAATGATGTTCTTTCCGTGCTGCCCAATCCGCAGCTACTGGATGCCGTGGTGTTGGGAACGGGGTTACCCATTGAACAAGCACTGGATTTGGCCGCCGAGTTTGAATCGCAGCGGCCCGAGGTGTCGGTGCTGCTCGTCGCAGGGGCGAGCGCCGACGTCGTCCTGGCCGCTATGCGGGCCGGTGTCCGGGACGTTGTCGCTCCCGTTGCCTGTGTCCGGGACATTGCCGCACTGCTCCACCGGGCGGTCCGCAGCGCAACCCACCGGCGGCGCAATGTACCGTCCGTCGAGGGTCAGTCCACCGACGGGCGCGTCATCGCCGTTGTTTCTCCTAAAGGTGGTGCCGGCAAGACGACCGTTGCCACCAACCTCGCAGTCGGACTGGCCGCAGCTGAGCAGCAGACCGTGATTGTGGACCTTGACCTGCAATTCGGCGACGTTGCCAGCGCCCTCTGCCTTGACCCGGAGCATTCCCTGGTGGACGCGGTGCAGCCGGGCGCGCAGAAAGACAACATGGTGCTCAAGTCCTATCTGGCCCGGCATTCCAGCGGCGTGTATGCGCTGTGCGCGCCGCTGTCGCCGGCGGATGGGGACGAGATCACCGCCGAACAGGTGTCGCAGCTGTTGAACCAGCTGGCCGGCCAGTATGCGCACGTCATCGTCGATACGTCCCCCGGCTTATCCGAGCACACGCTAGCAGCATTGGACCGGGCCACCGACTATGTCTTCGTCGGCGGCATGGATGTGCCGAGCGTCCGCGGCCTCCGCAAAGAGCTTGAAATCCTGCGCCAACTGGGCATGGAACCGCTGACCCGGCACATCGTCCTGAACGCGGCAGATCCTCGGGACGGATTGACCCGCCGCGATGTGGAGTCGACGCTCGGCTGCAAAGTCGACGACGTTATCCCCAATACACGGGCTGTCCGGATTTCGACCAATCAGGGCGTGCCGGTGCTCGAGAACGCCCCGCGTGATCCTGCCGCCCGCACGCTGCAGAAGATCGTCAACCGTTTTGCCCCCGTCCAAACCCGCGCCCTCCAGCGCAGCGCCCGCCACCGGAGAGGAAAGTCATGAACCTTGCAGAACGCCTCCACGCCGTCCACGGCACTGCCCCCGCGCCCGTGATGGTGCCCCACGCGGCTGCGGAAGCTCCGGCTCCGGCCGAGGCCGAGTCCGCCGTCCCGGCTGCCCCCAGTGCGACCGCTGCGAAGCCCGCCATACCCAGTCGGAGCGCCCAGCCACCCCACCAGCCGCCGGCTCAAGATGCCCTGGGGAAGATGAAGGAACGTGCCAGCACGGTCCTGTTCGAGCGCATCGGCTCCCGGTTACTGGATTCTTCGCTGGATGAGGACAAGCTCCACCACCTGGTGCAGCAGGAGCTGACCAAGGTGGTTGAGGAAGAGGAAATTCCGCTCAGCCACCAGGAACGCCAGCGCCTGATCCGTGAAGTCAGCGACGATGTGCTCGGCTACGGTCCGCTGCAGCCACTGCTGGAAGACCCTGACGTTTCCGAAATCATGGTCAACGGGCCGGACATGGTGTACGTGGAACACCGCGGCAAACTGGCTCTTAGCGCCACCAGTTTCCAGTCTGAAGAGCAGCTGCGCCGGGTCATTGAACGCATTGTCTCCAGAGTCGGACGCCGGATCGACGAGTCCTCCCCCCTGGTCGACGCCCGGCTGGCGGATGGGTCCCGTGTCAATGCCGTTATCCCTCCGCTGGCCGTCAACGGCTCGTCCCTGACCATCCGGAAGTTCGCCGCCGACCCATTCCAAGTCCAGGACCTTATTGGCTTCGGGACCCTGTCACCGGAGATGGCCAAGCTGCTGGACGCCTGTGTCCGGGCAAGGCTGAACATCATCGTCTCCGGCGGTACCGGTACCGGCAAGACCACGTTGCTTAACGTGCTCTCCTCCTTCATTCCAACCGGCGAGCGCATCGTCACGATTGAGGATGCCGTGGAACTGCAGTTGCAGCAGGACCATGTGGTCCGGTTGGAAAGCCGCCCGGCCAACATCGAAGGCAAAGGCGCCATCACCATCCGCGACTTGGTCCGCAACTCCCTGCGCATGCGTCCGGATCGGATCGTTGTCGGCGAGGTCCGCGGCGGCGAGACGCTGGACATGCTCCAGGCGATGAACACGGGCCACGACGGCTCTCTGTCCACCGTCCACTCCAATTCTCCCCGGGATGCCATTGCCCGGTTGGAAACCCTGGTGCTGATGGCCGGCATGGACCTGCCGCTGCGCGCTATCCGGGAACAGATTGCCTCGGCGGTGGACGTCATTGTCCAGCTGACGCGCCTGCGCGACGGCACCCGTCGGGTCACGCACGTGACCGAGGTCCAGGGGATGGAGGGTGAAATCGTCACCTTGCAGGACGCCTTCGTGTTCGATTACAGCGCCGGCGTTGATGCCAATGGCCGTTTCCTAGGGAAGCCGGTTCCCACCGGGGTGCGGCCGCGGTTCACCGACCGCTTCCGTGAACTGGGCATTGAACTGCCTGCCCAAATCTTCGAACCGGCCGGACCAGCGCGGACCAAGGGAGCAATCCGATGAGCCCGGCCCTGCTGATTGCCGGCATCCTGCTCTGCTACGGAGCTTTGGCGCTGCTGGCCACGACGGTGCTCGGCGTCCGATCGGTACGGTTAGCGGCCTCCCGCCGGGGTGCGGCCAAACCGGCCAGCTCCGGCCTGAGCACCCTGGCCGCGCGGACCACCGCCATGATCGAAGGAGTGCTGGCTCGCCGCCGGGAGGCCTCGGGCCTGGCTGCTGCCATTGAGGCGGCCGGGCTGACGCTGGCTCCGGCCGAACTAGTGGTCATGGTCCTTGCCGGTTCCGCGGCCGGGGCAGCGCTGGGACTACTGCTGGCCGGTCCGGTGGCGGCCCTGCTGCTGGCCGCTGCCGCCCCCGCTGCCGCCAAGGCGCTGCTGGTTATCCGGGCAGGTCGGCGGCGGGCGGCGTTCGCGGACCAACTCGACGACTCGCTGCAGTTGCTGGCCAGTGGCTTGCGCGCGGGACACAGCCTGCTGCGTGCCGTGGATGCGGTATCCACCGAATCCCCGGCCCCGACATCCCAAGAGCTCCGGCGCGTGATCAACGAAACCCGGTTGGGACGCGACCTCGGCGATTCCCTCCGCGACACCGCCGACCGCATGGGCAGCCAGGATTTCCACTGGGTGGCCCAGGCAATCGATATCCACCGCGAGGTCGGTGGCAACCTGGCCGAGGTCCTGGACCAGGTCAGCGGCACCATCCGCGAGCGCTCCCAAATCCGGGGCCAGGTCAAGGCGCTCAGCGCCGAGGGCCGGATCTCGGCCTTGGTGCTGATGGTTCTGCCGTTCGCTCTGGGTGGCTTCCTGCTGGCGGCCAGCCCGGGCTACCTGGACAAGTTCACCCAGAGCCCGCTGGGCTTCATGCTCCTGGCGGTCGGCGCAGGCCTGCTGGTCACCGGTGGGCTGTGGCTGCGCAAAGTCGTCAGCTTCAAGTTCTAATGCACGCCCCGTTGGAAGGAGTCGTCCCGTGCCGTTGATCATGTTGATTGCCGCAGCAATCCTGTCGTTGTCGCTCCCGCTGCTGGCCTGGTCCATTGTCGGCGGCAAGAACCCTCAGCAGACCGCTATCCGGGCCAACCTCACCCGGGGCTTGTCCGGGGCCCGTGCCGCCAAACGCCAACACCACAACCGTTTTGAGGCCTTGGCCCGCAGGTTCACGCCCGGCAGCTTTGCCGCACGTTTGGAACGCCAACTGGCCCTTGCCGGCCGGCCGGAAGCCTGGCCGCTGAAACGGCTCATGATGGCGAAGATCGTCCTGGCCGCCGCCGGAATCGCCGTCGGCGTCTTTTATCTGGCAGCCGCGCCCACGGCAGGGAGCTTCGTGCTGGCGGCGGCCATCGCCGTCGTCGCATATTTCCTGCCGGATTTGCTGCTGCACAGCGCCGGGCAGAAGCGTCAGCAGGTCATCGGCGAAGAGTTGCCGGACACCTTGGACCAAATGACCATCGCGGTCGAAGCCGGACTGGGTTTCGACGCGGCGGTGGCCAGGGTCGGGCACAATGGCTCGGGGCCGCTGGCCTCCGAACTGGTCCGGGCACTGCAAGACATGCAGGTAGGCCGGTCGCGCCGCGAGGCCTACGAGTCCCTGGCAGGCAGGACCACCTCGAAGGACCTGCAGCACTTCGTCCGCGCCGTCATCCAGGCAGATGCCTATGGCGTATCCGTCTCCGCCGTGCTCCGGACGCAGGCGGCGGAGATGCGCGTCAAGCGCCGCCAGCGGGCCGAAGAAAAGGCGATGCAGATCCCGGTCAAGGTGGTCTTCCCGCTGATGTTCTGCATTCTCCCGGTTCTTTTCATCGCGCTCCTCGGCCCCGCAGCGCTGAACATCATCGCCACGCTCGGCGGATGACTCCTGCGATGTCCAGTTGTTGGCCGCCTCAGCAAACCCGCAGCATTAGCCAAGGAATCCGGAAGAACCGGAGTACTTCCAGCAGCCAGAAAGTAGTCTCGAAAGATGTCCACCCCGCCCCAACCGCCACCGCTCACTGACCCGATGGCTCTGCATTCGACTGGGTCTGCGCCGGAGGCCGTCATGATTCCCACCGGCCAGCACCAGATGCTGCCGCTGGTTGACCGATCGGTGGTCGATGATCTGGGCGAGGGGCTGGCTGACCCAGGCATCGCACAGGCATTGGTCCGGGACTTTGCCGATGCCTGGCACACACGCTTCCAGTGCCTCGAGACGGCACTCGAGAGCCAGGATCGGGCCGATTCCCTTGATGCGGTCCTCAGCATCAAGACCTCGTCAATGATGGTGGGTGCCAGCCAGCTGGCATGCGTGTCCAGCCAGGTGGAAGCCCAGGTCCGGGCCGCCGACTACAGGGGGGCCACCGCGGCCCTGCCTCTGGTCGATCGCTGCGGCACGGCGACTGTGAACGAGCTCCGGAAAGCGCTCGACGACGGGGAACGCTCCGCTACGCCCGCCGCTCAGGCGCCAGACGGTAACCGATTCCCCGCACCGTAACCAGCCAACGCGGACGGTGCGGGTCTTCCTTCAGTTTGCGGCGCAGATTGCCCACGTGGACTTCGATGGCGCGCTCGTCGGCTTCGCTGATGTAGGAGTCTTCGGGGTAGTAGTCGCCGCGAACGACCTTGACGAGCTCGGCCTTGGACCGCACAGCACCCCGGCTGCGCAGCATCTCTTGGAGGACGTTGAACTCGCTTCTGGTCAGGCGCAACTCGTCCCCGTCAAGCGAAGCGGTGCGCCGGTTCGAATCGAGGGCCAGCCCGTTGTGCTCCAGTAGGTTCTGGTCAGCGGCCGGCGCTAGGGGAGCCACCGGAGCACTTACGGCAGACAGCTCCAGCGGATGTGGATTCCGGGGGCGGCGGAGCATCGCGTGGATCCTTGCGCGCAGTTCACGGGGCCGGAACGGTTTGGTGACGTAGTCGTCGGCTCCCAGTTGCAGGGCTGTCAGCGTGTCCAGCTCGTCACTCCTACTGGTGACCATCACGATGTAGCAGTTGCTGAACTGGCGGATGCGGCGGAGCACTTCAAAGCCGTCGATGTCGGGCAGTGCAACGTCCAGCGTGACCACGCTGGTGACTCGTCGTCGAACCGCTTCAATTCCTTCCCGGCCGTTTGTTGCAGCATGGACATCAAACCCAGACTGCAGGAGGACCGCGCACACCAGATTGCGGATGTCTACGTCGTCTTCGATGACAACCGCCGCACCAGGATCACTCATCTGCATCTCCTCCTTCACGGTCCGGACGAGACCGATGCCTTAAGGGCTTTTCGGTCTCTGCAGAAGGCCAGATTTCTGATACTGCTAGAGGTTAATCGATTCCACTTATCGAGCTTATGCCCAGTGGCGGTGCAACGAAAGGGTGACCAGTTATCCGCAGACCCGAATTGTCCCCGCCACTAGGCCTCCTGACCAGCGGGTGGCACCGGTGACGGTGGTGTTACCGCTGATGCTCGCCGCCGCCGGAGCTGTCGCCGGATGGTCGGCTTTTCCGCTAGCACAGCAAGAGAAAAGGACCAGCCTTCCGGCCGGATGGCGCTGGGCTTTAGCTGCTGCCACTGGCGCCGTCTGCGCCATCACGGCTTTAATCCGCGAACCAGCAGAGATACCTGCTTTCGCCCTACTTGCCGTCCTAGGGTTGCTGCTGGCCGCTGTCGACCTACGGCACAAGCTGCTGCCCAACCGCCTGGTCTTGCCATTCTTCGGACTGGCGTTGGTTCTGCTGGTCATCGCAGCCCTAGCTGCCCCCGAGCGGCAGCTGTTGATGGCCGCCCTGTTGGGCTCGCTGACGATGTTCGCCTTCTTCCTGCTGGCAGCCCTGGCCAAACCCGGCGGGATCGGAATGGGAGACGTGAAGCTTGCTGCGGTGGTCGGTCTGTACGCAGGCTACGAAGGCTTTGCCGCCTGGATGGCCGTCCTGTTGGGAGCTTTCCTGCTCAACGCCGCGGCCATCATCGTGCTCATGCTGGCCCGGAGACTCAAACGGGATTCGGACATCCCCTTCGGACCCTCGATGATCGCCACCACGATCTTGGTCTCGCTGACCAACCCGCTGGTCATGTAGACGGGTTTACAGCAAACGGCGGGCACCGTCGGCCGGACGCACGGTGAACAACTCGGGTTGCCGGAAGCCGCGCGCCGCGAAAGCCCGCAAGACCGCATCCCGCACCGCATCCACGTCACCCGCCGGAACCAGGGCGGTGGCTGAACCGCCGAATCCCCCGCCCGTCATCCGGGCGCCGAGGGCGCCGCTGTCCCGGGCAGCATCCACGGCCAAGTCCAGCTCGGGACAGGAGATCTCGAAGTCGTCGCGCATGGAAACGTGGCTGCCTTCGAGCAGCGGGCCGATGGCCGCGGGCCCCTCGGCGCGCAGCGTCCGAACGGTCTCCACCACCCTCTGGTTCTCGGTCACGATATGCCGGGCGCGGCGGAAGGTCTCATCGTCGAGCAACTGCTGCGCTTCCAAAAGCCGGTCGGGCGACACATCGCGCAGCAGCGGGATACCCAAGGCTTCCGCGGCCCGGCTGCAGGAGTCGCGGCGGCTGGCATAGTCTCCGGTGGCATGGGCGTGCGTCACCTTGGTATCCATGACCAGGCAGGCCAGGCCGGCGGCGTCCAGGTCCAGCGGTACCAGCTGGACCTCTTCGCTGCGGCAGTCCAGGAAGACGGCGGACCCGGCGGAACCGAACAGGGAGGCGTACTGGTCCATGATGCCGGTGGGGGCGCCCACCATCTCGTTCTCGGCGCGACGTCCGACCGCGGCCAGTCCGGCGCGGTCGAACCCCCGGTCCGGCCCGGCCTTGCCCTCCGGCTCGGCCCTGCCACCCCGTTCACCCAGTTCGGTCAGTTCCGTCAGGCCCACCGCGACGGCGCACTCCAGCGCCGCGGACGACGACAACCCGGCGCCGACCGGCACGCCGGAGTCCACCAGCAGGTCGAAGCCGGGCAGCTCCACCCCGGCCTGCTCCAGCGCCCAGGCCACGCCCAGCGGATAGGCCGCCCAGCCGGTCACGCTGCCCGGACGCAGGCCGTCCAGGTCCACTTCCACGGCCTCGGTCCCGGACAGGGCGGAGGCAACCCGAACGGTGCGGTCGGCACGGACGGCGAGCGCCGCCGTCGTTATTTTGTCGATGGCGAACGGCAGCACAAAGCCGCCGTTGTAGTCGGTGTGCTCGCCGATCAGGTTCACTCGTCCGGGGCCGGCCCACACGCCCGCGGGCGCGCGGCCGAACCGTGCGGCGAAGGCGTCGGCGGTGCGGGCGGCCAAGGCGTCGGCGCTCATTGCCCGCTCCCGGTGCCTGCGCCATTCCCGCTGCCCGCATCGCGCAGCGCCGCGGCGACCTGTTCGGGCAGCGTGTCATTGATGAAGGCGCCCATCGCGGCCTCGGAACCGGCCAGGTACTTGAGCTTGTCGGCCGCCCGGCGCGGCGAGGTCAACTGCAGGTGCAGGTAGCCCGACTCGCGCAGCGCCGGATCCAGGGGCGCCTGGTGCCACGCGGCGATGTAGGGCGTGGGGCTGTCGTAGAGCGCGTCGAAGCGTCCCAGCAGCCGGGGGTACAGCTCCGCCAGTTCGTCCCGCTCGGCTCCGGTGAGCCCGGCCAGGTCCGCCACCTGCCGGTGCGGCACCAGGTGCACCTCCAGCGGCCAGCGCGCGGCGAAGGGCACGTAGGCGCTGAAGTGCTCGCCCTCCAGAAGCATCCGCGAGCCGTCGGACCGCTCCCGGGCCAGCACCGATCCGATCAGCGTCTCCCGCCCGCCGGAAGCGGCAAAGTGCCGCTGTGCGGCCGCCGCCATCACCGCCCCACGCGGCGGCAGGTAGGAGTAGGCATAAATCTGCCCGTGCGGGTGGTGCAGCGTCACGCCGATCTGCGCCCCGCGGTTCTCGAAGCAGAACACCTGCGCCATCCCGTCCAGCGCGCTCAGTGCCGCGGTCCGGTGGGCCCACGCGTCGATCACAGTGCGCACGCGGCGGAACTCCAGCCCGCCGAACGATCCCGTGTGCGCCGAGGTGAAGGAGACCACCTCGCAGCGCCCGCCGGCGGTGTAGGCCCGGCCCCACTCGGGGTGTTCCGGTACCGTCGGCAAGTCCGGGCCAAGCGAGGGAAACCGGTTCTCGAACACGGCCACGTGATAATCCGCGGCCGGGATCTCGGAGGCGTACTCGGGCGTGCTCGGGCACAACGGGCAGGCGTCGGCCGGCGGCAGATACGTTCGGGTCTGCCGGTGCGCGGCCAGCGCCACCCACTCCCCGGTCAGCACGTCGTAGCGCAACTCCCCGGCCGGCGGCCGCCCGGGGAGATCCCGGGTGTCCTGCGCGGCCCGCAGAACCGGCTGCGCGCCGTCGTCGAAATACAGCAGTTCCCGTCCGTCCGCCAACCGGGTGCTGGTCACCGCGGTGACCGGTTCTCCTTCGGGCACAACGACGGCGGTGCCCGCCGTGGGCGCGTTGTGTTCCGTCACGCCCGCTCCCCCGTTCCGGAGGCCACCAGCAGGTTGACGCCGAGGTCGGCATAGCTTGAGCGGACCTCGTCCGGGATGCCCGCGTCGGTGATCAGCGTTTCCACCGCGGCCAGCGGGACGATCGGGGCGAGGGCGCGGATGCCGAACTTGGTGTGGTCGGCCAGCACCACCAGACGGTCGGCCGACTCCGCGAGCGCGGCGTTCGTGTCCGCCTCGGCCAGGTTGGGCGTGCTCAGTCCGCCCTCGGGGTGGATGCCGTGCACACCCAGAAAGCAGATGTCCACGTGCAGCGACCGGATCGCCGACGTGGCAACGGGACCCACCAACGCCTCGGACGGCGTGCGCTCGCCACCGGTCAGGATCACCGTCGCCTCGCCGCCGGTGGAGCGCCGGGCCACGTCCGCCCCGGTCAGCGAGTTCGTGACCACAGTCAGCCCCTCCAGTCCCGTGAGCAGGCCGGCCAGGCAATACGTGGTGGTGCCGGCCGAAATGGCGATCGTGGCGCCGGGCCGCAGCAGTTCCCGGGCAGCCCGGCCGATGGCCAGCTTCGCCTGCCGCTGCCTGCCCAGATTCACGCTGAATCCCGGTTCCGCCTCCTGCGTGCCGCGCAGCCTGGTGGCGCCGCCGTGGACCTTGCGCAGCACTCCTTCGCCGTCCAGCGCATCGATGTCCCGTCGCACGGTCATCTCGGAGACCTTCAGCGTGTGGGCCACCTCGGAGACGCGCACGGTTTCGCGGACGCTGAGTTCCTGCAGCAGATAGCGCCGCCGTTCCGGTGCCAACATGGACGGGCCTCCCACAGATCGATCAAATCCGCACTTTATCCCTCAAAGTAGCACAGGGACGCACAACGACGCCGGTGCCCTCGCCTGCGGAAGGCGGGCACCGGCGTCGTGCTTTCCCGGGTGAGGGTCAGCGGCGGTGTTTCGCTGCGCAGGTGACACAGTATTGCGCTTCCGGCCTGATCTCCAGCCGTTCGCGCGGAATCGGGTTGCCACACGACATACACCGGCCATAGGTCCCGGCCTCCAGCCGGGCGCGCGCGGCGGAAATGTTGGCCAGCGCCTTTTCCGTGCTGACCAGCAGCGCTACTTCGCGGGCCCGTTCCAGCGTGGCCGTCGATCCCTCGGGGTCATGTTCGTCGTCAGCCGGGATGTCGCGGGTCGCCGCGGTGACTTCCGCTATGTCCACGGTGAGACGTTCAACTTGTGCCCGGTCGGACGCCTCCCGAGCGTCCAGCAAGGCAGCGAAATGCTCCACCTCGTCCTGGGTTAGCTGGTCGCTCATGCTGGCCTCCCATCGTCGCGCCCTCCGGCAGGATCCGAACCGGAGTGCCCCTAGAATACGCCGTTGCCGCAGGCGCGGCGCGGTCACCCGGCCAAAAGGCCGGCCAGTTGGGCCGGGTCAGCCGTTCAGCTTGCCGGCCATCCGCTCGCGCATGGCCACGCTGGCGGAGTTCAGCCCGATGATCTGCACATTCTTTCCGTGCTGGCGGTACTTCTCGGTGATCGCATCGAGCGCCGCCACGGTGGAGGCATCCCAGAGATGGGAGGCGTGCATGTCGATGACCACCTGGTTCGGGTCCAACGCATAGTCGAACTGGGTGTAGAGGTCGTTCGAGGACGCGAAGAACAATTCGCCGTCGACCACATAGGTGGCCGTTTCTTCGCCGTTCAGTTCCAACACCGTCCGCTCCACGGTCACCAAGTGCGATACCCGGTTGGCGAAGAGCACCGTGGCGGTCAGCACGCCGAGGCCCACGCCGACCGCCAGGTTGTTGGTGGCTACCGTGGCGACGACGGTGACCAGCATGACGGCGGTCTCGCTTTTGGGCATCATCTTTAAGGTCGAGGGCTTGATGCTGTGCCAGTCGAAGGTTGCCCAGCACACGAAGATCATCACGGCCACCAGCGCGGCCATCGGGATCAGCGCCACCACATCGCCCAGGGCCACGACCAGGATCAGCAGGAACACTCCGGCCAGGAACGTGGAGATTCGGGTCCGGCTCCCCGAGGCCCGAACGTTGATCATGGTCTGGCCGATCATCGCGCAGCCGCCCATCCCGCCGAGGAAGCCGGTGATGATGTTTGCCGCTCCCTGTCCCCATGACTCGCGGGTCTTGGACGAACGGGTATCGGTGATGTCGTCCACCAGCTTGGCCGTCATCAGCGATTCGAGCAGCCCCACGAAGGCCATAGCCAAGGCATACGGGAAGATTACCCCGAAGGTGTCCCAGGTCAGCGGCACCTGCGGAAAGAACAGTGCGGGCAGACTGTCCGGCAGTTCGCCCTTGTCCCCCACCGTCGGCACGGTGACGGACGCGAACACCGTGATCAGCGTCAGCACCACGATCGCCACCAGCGGCGCGGGCACCACGCTGGTCAATTTCGGCAGGCCAAAGACAAGCACCAGCGCCAACGCGGTCAACGGGTACACGAGCCACGGAACGCCCAAGAGCTCGGGCACCTGCGCCATGAAAACCAGGATGGCCAGCGCGTTGACGAAGCCCACCATCACCTGCCGCGGAATGAACCGCATCAGCTTGGCCACCCCGAGCAGCGCCAGCAGCACCTGGAACACGCCGGCCAGGATCACGGCAGCCACTAGATAATCCAGGCCGTGGCTGTCCACCAGCGGGGCGATCACCAGCGCCACCGCGCCGGTGGCCGCGGAGATCATCGCCGGCCGGCCGCCCAGGAAAGCAATCGAGACCGCCATGGTGAAGGAGGCAAACAACCCGATGCGCGGGTCCACGCCGGCGATGACGGAGAACGCAATGGCCTCCGGGATCAGGGCCAGCGCAACCACCAGTCCGCCGAGCACTTCGGTCTTCAGCAGCCGCGGCGATTTGAGCGTCCGCAGGACTGACTGCCGCTCCTCGGGAGTCAGTTCCGGCTGCGCGGTCGTGGTGGGCACCAGTGGGCTCCGATCTTCTTGCGGGGGGACCGATCAATTCTACCGGCGGCCCCTGCCCATCAGGTCAGCCATCCCTCTGCCGCTGCCGCATCGCCAGCGGTACCCTCGGTTCAGGAGGTAGCGCCATGACAGCCGAACTGCAGACCGACGTGCTGATCATCGGGGCCGGCCCCACCGGGCTCATGCTCGCCAACTGGCTGGCCAAGCTGGACATCAAGCACATCATCGCCGACGGCAAATCGGGTCCCACCCGCGAATCGCGGGCTTTGGGCGTGCAAGCGCGCAGCATGGAAATCTACGACCAGCTGGACCTAGCGGAAACGATTGTGGCTGAAGGAAACCTGGCGGAGGCCATCATCATGGGATTCGGGCCGAGGCCGCGCGGCCGCGTCCCGCTGGGCCGGATGGGCCGTGGCATCACGCCTTTCCCGGGCATCATGTTCTACGAACAGAGCAAGAACGAAGAGTTGCTGCTGCGGAACCTGAAGGCACTGGGCGGCCAAGTGCTCTGGGAGTGCCGGCTGGCCGAGCTGGAGCTGGAGGACGGCGGCGCGCATTTTGACCACCCCGTCCGGGCCACACTGACGGGACCGGCCGGCGAGGCTTCGGTCCGCGCCCGCTACTGTGTCGGGGCGGACGGGGCCTCGTCGACCGTGCGCGCCAGCCGCGGCATCGCCTTCGAAGGCTCCACCAGTCCGCACACGTTCTTCGTCTGCGATGCCACCGACGTCCGCGGCCTGTCGCCTGATTCGGTCAACGTCCGCGCCGGCATCGACGAATTCCTGCTGGGTTTCCCCATGACGGGTTCCGGCCACGAGCGGCTCATCGGCGTGGTCAGCGATGCCTCAGTCGCCACCCAGGGACAGAACAACGACGGCGGTGCGGACGTTTCGGAGGAGGCCATCCGGAAGCGTCTGGCCCAGAAATTCAACGTCGGTTTCGGCGGCTCGAATTGGTTCTCCACCTACCGCGTGCATCACCGGATCGCCGGGCAGTTCCGCGACGGCCCGGTGTTCCTCGCCGGGGACGCCGCGCACGTTCACTCCCCCGTGGGCGCGCAGGGCATGAACACCGGGCTGCAGGACGCCCACAATCTGGCGTTCAAGTTCGACGACGTCCTGCGCGGCCGGGCCGCGGACTCCTATCTGGACCGTTACCAGGCCGAGCGGCGGCCGGTCGCGGTGCGGCTGCTGCAGACCACGGACCGGGTCTTCGGGTTCGTCACGTCCACCGCGCCCTGGGCCGTCGCCGCCCGGAAGTGGGCGCTGCAGTTCCTCATCCCGGTGGTTACACGGGTGGTGCCGCGGTCGCGGGGCGCTTCCCGCATGTTCGGCTACATTTCGCAGACAAGGATCCACTACTGGATGTCCCCGGAAGCGAAGGAAGCGGCCGGAGGCCGGCGCGGCAAGGTCGTCGGACGGCGGCTGCCGTACGCGGGCAGCAACTTCGAGACGCTGCGCAGCCTGCAGTGGCAGGTGCACTCCTACGGTGAGCCGGGCCCCGCCGTCGTCAATCATGTGCAGTCAGCGCTGGGGCTGACCATTCACGTGCTGCCGCGCTACGGGAACACCACGCTGGATCCGGAGCAACTGTACTTGGTGCGGCCGGACGGATTTGTTGCCGCCCAGGCGGTGCCCAGCTACGCCGTGTCGACGTTCACCCAGGCGCTGCGGCGCGGACGCCGGTCCGCCAAAGTCTGACCCGCATCCCCGCCGCGGGCCGGAGCCGTTCGAAAGGAACAAGATGTCCCTCTATTTATCGAAGTTCAGCTACACCCCGGAGGCCTGGGCCAGGATGGTCAACAACCCCGAGGATCGGCGGAAAGCCGCCAAGTCCTACATCGAATCCGTCGGCGGGAAGCTTCACGGCTTCTGGTACGCCTTCGGCGCGCACGACGGCTACACCGTCTGGGAGGCCCCGTCCAACGTATCCATGGCCGCTGTGGCACTGGCCATCAGCGGAGGCGGCGCCATGAGTTCGTTCGAAACAACGGTGCTGCTGACCGTCGAGGAGACCATCGATGCCTTGCGCATGGCCGGGGAAGTCCGCTACCGGGCTCCCGGCACCGCGGGCACCGGCTAGACCTCCACGCCTTTGGGAACCACCATCATGGGGCACATTCCGTGGTGCAGCACGGCCTGGCTCACCGACCCGAGCAATAGCCCGGGAAAGCCGCCGTGGCCGCGCGTGCCCAGCACCATCAATTCGGCGGTGCGGGTGGCGTGGATCAGCACCTGGGCAGGTTTGCTCAGATAGAAATTCCAGCTGGCATCCAGCTCCGGAAACCGGCCCCGGACCTTGGCCAGCGCAGCATCCAGTTCGGCGGCGACTTCCTCGCGGAACCGTTGCGCCCCTGCCACATTGTCCAGCCAGAGCGAGTCGCGGTAGAACGGCGCGCGGGCGGACAGCATCCGCAGCGGGATGGCGTGCCGTCCGGCTAGTTCGGCGGCTGCCCACAAGGCCGGATTGGAGCTGCCGGCGGCATCAAGACCAACCACCACCTGCCCGGCGTAGCTGAACTTTTCGTTGGGATCCGGCGGGTGCAATCCCTGGTCCGTCCCGCCCTGCGGCGACGGGACCAGCCACGGCACCGGCCCGCCGGGCAGCGCCGCAGCGGCGTCGGCGGAGACTTCAGCCGCCGTCGTTCCGGGCGTCCAGCGCTCCGGCACCACCACCGTGGGACACTCTCCGTGAGCCGCCAGCCCGGAGGAGACACTGCCCAACAGCCGGCCCGCGAAGCCGCCGCGGCCGCGTTTGCCCACCACGGCCAGCCCAGCGGTCGCCGATTCGTCCACCAGCACCTCGCTCGGGTCACCGGAGACCACGTGCCCTTCGGCCCGCAGCCCTAGCGCTCCCGCACGGTCCAGCGCGGCCTGCAGCACATCTTCCCCGCCGCGGCGGGCGGTCTCCAGGTACTGGTGGTCCACCTGCGGATCGTCAACACCGGCGGTCGAGACCACCGTGACCAGCCGCACCGGCCAGCCCCGGGATAGCGCCTCGGACAGCGCCCAGTCAAGTGCCCGGCCACTGGTTTCCGAGCCGTCGAATCCCACCAGGACGACCTCTTCCATGCCCCCACCCTAGGGGAAGCCGACGGCGCTGAGTAGATGTGGCAGCAAGGACGACGGCGGGTGTCCGGCGGGCAGCGAAGGTCGTTCCCCGCGCACCGCTTTCCAGCCGGCCCTTCGCTTCCGCTAGACATGAAAACGAAGCTTGGGCGCAAGCGGTGCTAATCTGGCCGCTATGCAAGCCGGGGCCGGTTGGCCGCAGAGGGTGACTTCGTCCATCCGGCACACCGTCAAGCGCGTGCCGGAAACGGCCGCATCTGCCCTCCGGCGGCTTCGGTGGGCGCCAAAGCACCCGGCGCAAGTGATCGTGCTCGGCTTCGTCGGGGCCATCCTGGCCGGTACCGGCATCCTGATGCTTCCGCTGGCCAAGCAAGGAGCAGGCGGAGCCGGATTCCTAGAGGCCCTGTTCACGGCCACGTCAGCGGTCTGCGTGACCGGGTTGGCCGTGGTCGACACCTCGGTGTTCTGGACCCCGTTCGGCCAAGTGGCCATCATGGTGCTGATCCAGTTGGGCGGCTTCGGTGTCATGTCCTTCGGCGCTCTGCTCGGCGTCCTGCTGGCCGGCAGGCTGGGACTCAGATCCCGCATTTCCGCCGCGGCGGAAACCAAAAGCGCCGGGTTCGGCGATGTCCGAGCCGTGCTGCTCGGCGTCCTGCGCATTTCCCTGCTGACCGAGGCCGCTTTGGCCGTCATCCTGATGTTCCGCTTCATCATCGGCTACGGCTACTCCCCCGGACACGCCCTCTGGGAAGGCGTTTTCCATGCGGTGTCGTCTTTCAACAACGCCGGCTTCGCCTTGTACTCGGACAACCTGATGGGGTTCGCGGGCGACCCGTGGGTCTGCCTGCCGATCGCCGCGGCGGTCATCATCGGCGGCATGGGTTTTCCCGTGCTGGTGGAGGTGTCCCGCCACTACCGCCGCCCCATCCACTGGAGCATGAACACCAAACTGGTTCTCAGCGGCACCGCCGTGCTGCTGGTGCTCGGCACGGTTTTCATCACCGCGGTCGAGTGGGGCAACCGGGCGACCCTAGGCTCCATGCCTCCCGGCGAGCGGATTCTGGCAGGCTTTTTCCAGTCGGTCATCACCCGCACCGCCGGATTCAACAGCGTGGACATCGCCGAACTCCACCCGGTGACTTGGATGGGCATGGACATCCTGATGTTCATCGGCGGCGGCCCGGCCGGGACCGCGGGCGGGCTGAAGATCACCACCTTCGCCGTGCTGTTCTTTATTCTGTACACCGAGGTACGCGGCGGCGCCGCGGTCAATATCTTCGGCAAGCGCCTCTCCCGCTCGGTGCATCGCCAGGCCATCACGGTGGTGTTGCTGGCCATCGCCGTGGTGGTCGCCGCCACCATGGCCCTGATGTTTCTGGCCCCCTTTGGCCAGGAGCGGCTGCTGTTTGAGGTGGTCTCGGCTTTCGGCACCGTGGGGCTCTCCACCGGCATCACCGCCGCCCTTCCGCCGGCCGGCCAGGGCATCCTGATCGCGCTGATGTTCATCGGCCGGCTTGGTCCGGTGACGCTGGCGTCTGCCCTCGCCCTGCGGCAACGCCCCATCCTGTACGAATACCCCAAGGAAAGGCCGCTCATTGGCTAGGACCCACTCCCTCTTCCCGCGCCCCAACGAGCGCAGCCGTGAAGTGCAGGCGATGGCCGTTATTGGGCTCGGCCGCTTCGGCGGAGCCGTGGCCCGTGAACTCGAAAGCCAAGGCACCCAGGTCCTCGGCATCGACAACGACGAGGACAAGGTGCAGGCTTTCAACGGTCTGCTCACGCATGTGGTCCGCGCCGACTCGACCAAGGAAGAAGTCCTGCGTCAGCTCTCCGTACATGAATTCGACCGGGTGGTGGTGGGCATCGGCACGGACATCGAGGCCAGCATCCTGACCGCCTCCAGATTGCTGAAGTTCGTCACGCCCATCATCTGGGCCAAGGCGATCAGCGAGCCACACGCGGAGATCCTCGAGCAACTCGGCGTCCAGCACGTGGTCCGTCCGGAAAACGATATGGGCAGGCGCATCGCGCATCTGGTCCGCGGCGCCATGCTGGACTACGTGGAGTTCGAAGACAACTTCGTGATGATCCGCACCTCGCCACCGTCCATCGCCCAAGACCGGCCGCTCGAGGTGCTGCAGTTGCGCTCGAAGTTCAACATCACCGTGGTGGCGGTCAAGCGCCGCGGCGGCGTGTGGGAGCACACCACCGGGCAGACCGTGCTGTACGACGACGACCAGATCATCGTGCAGGGCAGCAAGGACAAGGCGGAGGCTTTCAGCGCCCTCGTCTAGCCGGCAAGCACCATGGCAAGCAACCCGACCACGGCGGACAGGACGCCAACCGCAGTAAGGATCTTGCCCAGCAGCAGCACAATCCTGCCCGGCGGCTCCGGTTCGGACACCTGCCACCGGTCGGGCCGGCGAGCGTCGTAATAGACCAGCACGTCCGATCCGGCCGCCACGTCGGCGCTTGTTCCGGCAGGGAAAACACCTTCCAGGAACCCGTGGCGGGTATCGAACCAGCGCACGCCCCGGCGGCGTCCGTCGTCGAACGCCACGCCGTCGGCGCTGTGCCACCGGATCCCGGCCAGCCGCAGCACCGCGGCCACCAACAGCAGCAGCACGCCCGGAACCAGCGCAGCCCACGTCAGCACTTCGGTGACCAATCCGACGGACGTGGCAAGATCTGGCATGGACAGATCGTATGCCACGCTGCGGATTCTCCGGGGAAAATTTTGCTGAACATTGCACGGCCTTCAGCCCCTCACGACGACGGCGGAGCTGTCGCCGAGACCTATGGCAAACCGAGGATGCCGGCGAACACATCCAGATGGTGCTCAAACAGCAACCCGGGATCGGTGTAGGTTTCCCGCCCGTATTGGCCGAACACCTCGAAGTTCACGGCACCGAAGAGCGATGTCCAGACCAGCGTGCCGCGGGCCACCAGCGCGTCGGGAGCCGCCAGGCCAAACTCGCGCCGGATGGCGGCCAGATCACGGTGGAGCGGCCGGGGCAAAGCCGTTTCATGCTCCGCGGAGTCTTGCGGCCGCGGCTCCTGCGGCACCGACTGTTGTCCGGTGCCCTCCCGATCCGCCGTGAGCGCACCCGCGCGGTAAGCATCGTCGATAAGCCGCACCAGCGCGACGACCACCCGGATGCCGGGACCGGTGGTGCGCTCGGCCGGGGCCTGGTAACCGGGTACCGGGGACCCGAACAACAGGGCGTAGCGGGCCGGTTCGCGCAGGCCCCACTCCCGCACCGCCCTGCACAAGGCTCGGAACCTGGCGCCGGCGTCGCGGTCCCCCGCAGCCGCGACCGCCTGCTCCACGGCCTCGCCCAGTTCGTTGTATGCCTCCACCACCAGCAGGGTCAGCAACTCGTCCCGGCTGCCGACGTAGCGATAGACCGCCGAGGACACCACGCCAAGTTCGCGGGCCACGGCGCGCAGCGACAACGCCGCGGCGCCGACCTGGCTCAACTGTTCCCTGCCGATCCGGACAATGTCGTTGATGGTTTGCTCGCGGGCGCGTTCGCGCGGGGTGCCTGCCATGCTCCGATCCTGCCGCACGGGCGAGAGCAGCGTCAACTTTCGAGAGCACTGCTCTTGACAGCAGGGCACGCCGCGGTCCACAGTAGTTTCCGAGAGCAGTGCTCTCGCAATGTTGAGACAACCGACTACGGACAGGAAATCACCATGAGCAACCTCTACATCGTCACCGGAGCCGGTCCGGTAGGCACCACCATCGCCGAGCAACTGGCCCGGCAGGGCCACCGCGTGCGGATCCTGACCCGTTCCGGCAGCGGGCCGGACCACCCGCTGGTGGAGCGCCGGTCCGTTGATGTGTCCCGGCCGGAGAAGTTGGACGAACTCTTCGCCGGCGCTGCCGCGGTCTTCCACTGCATCCACGGCAGCGCCTACAGCGCCGCGGCGTGGCAGGCCGAACTGCCGGCGGCCGAGCAGACTGTGCTGGCCGCGGCCGGACGGGCCGGAGCGGTTGTGGTCTTCCCGGAAAGCCTCTACTCCTACGACCGGCCGGATCAGGTGATGACCGAAGACAGCCCGCGCCGGGCCGACCGCGGCAAACGGGGCGTGCGCACCGCGCTGCTGGCCGGCCGGGCTTCGTCGGCCACGCCGACCGTGAGCGTGGTGGCCTCGGACTTCTTCGGCCCGCATGTGTTCAAGGCGCACGCCGGCGAGCGCATGGTGCCGCTGGTGCTGTCCGGGAAGAAGATCCGGGTGCTGGGCAATCCGGACCTGCCGCACTCCTTCACCTACGTTCCGGACCTGGCCGCGGCGATGATTGCCGCCGCCAGCAATCGGAAGGTATGGAATACGGTGCTGCATGCCCCGACCCTTCCGGCCGTCACGCAGCGCGGCATCGTCGAGGCCTATGCCCGGGCCGCCGGGACTCCGGCTCCCAAGGTCGGCTCCATTCCGGGTTGGCTGCTGCGCGGCCTGGGCCCCGTTTCCGCCGGGATGCGCGAACTGGCGGAGATGACGTACCAGTTCGAGCGACCGTTCGTGATGTCCTCGGCGCAGAGCGAAGAACGGCTGGGGCTCCGGCCGACTCCGCTGGCGGTGGCAGCAGCGGAAACCGTGAGCTGGTGGCGGGACCGCCTGGCGTCCCGGCAGGATGCCGTATCTGCCGCCTGAGCCGGCCCTCCGCCGTCGTGCTTTCAGCGGGTGGAGATGGTCCGCAGGTCCAGTTGCCGCAGCACGCGGTCAACGACTTCCGTGGGAGCTTGTGGCCAGCCCGTGCCGGTGAGAAAGTGATTCCATGCCCACCGATTTCGCCCCCGTGAGCCGTGAGCTCAGCGCAACCTTGCTGCTGCCCGGCGAGGCCCGGTCCACCCGGCCGGCATCGGCCACGTCCCGTGCCGCGGGCATGCCAAACTCGATGTACCGTCACAGTATGGGTCCCCACTGACACACAGTGCGGCGCCGCCGTCCCAGCGGCACCGCCTGTAGGCCCGCCACCCACGTCCCACCATCGGTGGCACCAGCCCCACAGCCGGCTGGCGCCGCCAGCTTCCGGAGGTTTAATGACCAGCATGCCTGCACCACAGGACGCGTTCTACGCCGAGCCCGAACCCGACCTCGCACCCGAGGCGGCCGTCGAGATCACCTCTACCGCCGCCGTCGTGCGCCTCACCGAGCGCCCCGATGTGGTCAGGGTCAAGGGCGTTTACGCACTGGTCAACACCTCCCTCACGCCGCACCAGGCGATGGTGGAGGACTTGTTGTTTGTCCGCAGGGTCCTTGACCAAGCGCAGGTTCCCTACCTGCTGGTGCGCGGCAACGACGCCCGTCCGGTGGTGGCGGTGAACTGGGAACAGCGCGATAAGCTGCGCGCAGCCTTAGTGGCGGCCTGCGCGGACGAACCGTTCTATTCGCTGACCATGGACGCGAAGAAGAAGACCGCCCGGCTGGTGGCCGACGGTGAGCTCGCCGACGGCGACCAGACACGTGCCATTCGGCTATACCGGCCGCGGATCGAGCCCAACGGCGGGCTGCGGTACGGCCAGGGCACCGGTGTGCAGGTGGAGCTGTGGCGCTGGGACAACGGGCTGATCCACCTGCCGATCGAAAACTCGCTGACCCGGCGCACGCTGCCGGTCGCGGAGGCCGTCCGCGGCGAAGTGGAACGCTACGGGCACCGCTGGCCGACGATCGAGAACATGTTCGCCGACCATGCCACGGACATCGACTTCGAGATCGACATCGTCTTTTCCTGGGTGGACGGGAACAACCGCGAGTACCAGCAGTACCGGAACAGCTTCATGGAGAACGCGGTGCTGGGCGAAGGCGACGACGCCGATGCGCGCTTCCGCCAGATCGACGAGCTGCGGTACGCGCTGCGCTCCGTTTACATGTTCGCGCCGTGGATCCGGCGCATCTTCATCTGCACCGACTCGCCGCTGCCGGACTGGCTGGACGCGGAGCACCCGGACATTCAGGTGGTGCGCAGCGAGGAGCACTTCCGTGACCCGTCCGTGCTGCCGGTCTTCAACTCGCAGGCGATCGAGGCGCAGCTGCAGCACATCGAGGGCCTGGGCGAGCACTTCCTCTACTCCAACGACGACATGTTCTTTGGCCGTCCGGTGGGCCCGGACATGTTCTTCTCCCCCGGCGGGATCACCAAGTTCGTGGAGGCCGACACCCGGATTGGGCTCGGCGACAACCACTTGGACCGCTCTGGTTTCGAGAACGCGGCCCGGGTGAACCGCAAACTGCTGCATGATCGCTTTGGCCGGATCACCACCCGGCATCTGGAGCACTGTGCGGCGCCGCTGCGCAAATCCGTGCTGCTGGAGATGGAGGAAGAATTCGCGGGCGAGTTCAAGTCCACCGCGGCCAGCCGGTTCCGCGCCAAGGACAACATCTCGGTGACCAACTCGCTGTACCACTACTACGCCCTGCTGACCGGCCGGGCGGTGACGAACCCGGGCGCCGAGGTCATGTACGTGGACACCACCATGTACTCCGGCCTGAAGAAACTGGAGAAGCTGCTGCAGAAGCGCAACCGGGACTTCTTCTGCCTCAACGACGGCAGCTTCCCGGAGGTCCCGGCCGAGGAACGCCAGCGCGTGGTCACCGACTTCTTGGCCCGCTATTTCCCCTTCCGCGCGCCGTGGGAGAAAGCGCCGGCCGCCTAGACGGCGGCTCCGCCTCCGACGTCGGGGTGGGCCTCGTCCGGCGCCGCGGTTTCGCCGGTCAGTGGTGGGCGTGGATCCGGCCCGGCCGCACGGCGTCGGGAATGACGACGCCGGCTTCCTCCAACCGCTGCCGGGTCTGGGCCGCGGTGACCTGCCGGCCGACCGGCAGCCCTCCGCGGGCCGGAACCACGGAATGGACCACCGTGTCCTCGTAGACGTGGACCATGTTGTAGGCCTGCGCGGCATCGCGGCCGCGGGTGCTGCCGGCGTCGGCGGCCAGGTCCTGGGTGTAACAGGTTGCCGAGGCGACGGACACCGGGATGCCGGCGAACATGGCGGTGGTGGAATAGTGCAGGTGGCCGGCGATGATCCCGTTCACGTCGGTGCCGCGCAGCACCTCGGCCAGTTCGGCCTGGCCGCGCAGCTCCACCAGCACCGAAAGGTCCTGCACGCTGGGCACCGGCGGGTGGTGCATGGCCAGGATGGTTCCGTGCGGTGCGGGTTCGGCCAGTTCGTCGGCCAGCCACTGCAGCTGCTCGTCCTCCAGTCGGCCGTAATGTGCACCCGGAACGGTCGAATCCAGCGTTATCACGCGCAGGCCGTTGACGTCGTACACCCGGTCCAGCGGTGCGGCGCCGGCGGGCTCGTCCAGCAGCATGGTCTTCAGCCCGGAGCGGTCGTCGTGGTTGCCCATCGCCCAGATCACTTGAGCGCCGAGGTTCACTGCCGCCGGTTCGACGATTCTCCGCAGTCTGGCGTAGGCCTCCGGCTCGCCTTTATCCGCCAGATCGCCGGTAAAGACCAACGCTTCGGGCCGGGAACCGGAGTCTTGCAGATCCTCGAAGATCTGCCCCAGTCTTGCCTCGCTGTCCACCGCCCCGTAGAGCCGGCCGTCGCCGCCCACCAAATGGGTGTCGCTGATGTGAAGTAAGAAGTGGTTGGGCCGTGGATGCTCGGCCTGACGGAGGTCCATCATCTACCTTCTGCTGCTCGCCGGACGTGTGCTGTCCGGTCCACTACAAACCATACAAACAGAAAAACGCTGAACTGTGGGTGAATTTGACGCGGCAATTACGTATATTCGGGCTAATTTACTTCCACGATGCCAAAATGGGCCGCGAACAACGGAGCAAGTTGACTGATCTGGAACGGTGTCATGGCCGCCCCACGCAGGCCTTCCAACCCGGCCAGTTCCTGCAATTCCAAGCCCCGCAGATCAACATGCTTCAGCTTCGCCGCGGTCAGGTCCAGCCGCCGCACCCGGGTGTCGGCAAAAGCCAACCGGTGGGCCGCCGCACCGCCGAGATCCAGTTCGTCCAGGATGCAGCCGGTAAACAGCACGTCCTGCAGTTCGGCACCGCGCAGGTTCACATAGCCCAGTTTGCAATTGCGGAACTCTACCGAGTCCCACTCCGACTCGTACACCTCGGCTGAACCGAACCGTGACCCGTTAATCACCACCCGTCGGAACTGCGAGCGAGGCGCGCTGAACACCGGTGCGTTCAAGCGCTCGATCGCTACGTCCACGAAGCCGGCGGACCGCAGGTCGGCACCGTCGACCGAGACATCTTCAAACGTGCACTCCGTGAACGAGACACCGGCCAACCGCCGGCCGTCCAGCTCAGCGCCGACAAAGCTCATGCCTGCCACGCGACCCTCCGGCGCCAAGGCCGACGCATCGCCGTCGGTCAGGTGCCCCAGGTCCGGGCCATCGATACGCGGTGTGAAATCGGCGGTCCTAGCCATCTTCGGAGCATATCGGAGAAGACCCTGGCCGGGGGTTGGCGGGAGGTCGGCAGCGGAGGCCGCCGGGACACCGTCGCGCGTGACCAACCGCCAATTCGAGCGCCGTTCTCTGCGCTGGGTGGAGAACAGGTGCGCTTGCCGCCAAACACGTGTTCGATGGGCACCATGCAGATTCTCATCCTGGGCGGCACCGCCTGGTTAGGACACGAAATCGCCGCCGAAGCACTGCGCCGCGGCCACCAGGTCAGCTGCCTGGCCCGCGGGAGCTCCGGATCGGTTCCGGCCGGAGCACGGCTGGTCCGGGCCGACCGCGATGCCCCCGACGGCCTCGACGCCGTCGCGGAACAGCACTGGGACGCCGTGCTGGATGTCTCCCGCCAACCTGGCCAGGTCCGCCGCGCCGTGGCCGCACTGGCCGGCACGGCGGAGCATTTCACCTTCGTATCCTCCTGCAGCGTCTACGCCGACCATGGGATCCCTGGCGCCGACGAGACCGCCGGGTTGCTGCCGTCCCTGGCGTCGGACGTGATGACCTCCCCAGACGTGTACGGCCAGGCGAAGGTCGCCTGCGAGAACGCGGTCCGGGACGCGTTCGGCCCCGACCGCAGCCTGATCGTCCGGCCGGGCCTGATTGCCGGCCCGGGCGACATCACCGACCGGACCGGCTATTGGCCGCTGCGTTTCGCCCGGCCCGTGGCCGACGACGGCTCCGTCCTCGTGCCCGACGCGCCGGGCCTGGACGCCCAGGTCATCGACGCCCGCGACCTCGCCGCCTGGCTGGTCGCCGCAGTGGAACAGCAGCTGACCGGGGAGTTCAACGCCGTGGGCGACGTTCTCGCCTTGGCCGAACATTTGGAGATCGCCCGAGGCGTTGCGGGCCATGACGGTCCGGTCTTCGTGTTGGACCAGGAAGAGCTGGCGGCAGCCGACGTGAACCCCTGGGCTGGCCCCCGGTCCCTGCCGCTCTGGTTGCCGCTGCCCGACTTCGCCGGCTTCATGTCCCGCAGCAACGTAGCTGCCAAAGCGGCCGGCTTGGCCTTGCGCCCGCTGGCGGAGACGCTGGCCGACACGCTGGAATGGGAACTGGCGGCCGGTCCCGACCGGCCGCGCAACGCCGGACTGACAGCGGACGAAGAGCGCCGGCTGCTGACCATCGCGCACCCTCGCAGCTGAGGCGACAACCCTTGAGACGGCCCGGCCGCGGTTGTAGCGTGGCAGGACAGCAGGCCGACAGGCCCGCCGCTTCCCAAGGAGGCTGCCGTGACGATTCCCCCACCGCCGGATCCGAAGCCCGATCCGAACGAGCCCCGACCCAACCCGCCGTTCCCGCCGGAACCGAATCCGGATCCCATGGCGCCGCCGGAGCCAAATCCGGATCCCTTTTCGCCGCCGGACCCCGGGCCCGGCCCCTTCCCCGACCCGGGGCCGATGGTTCCGCCGCGCGGGCCTTAGGGTTTTGGCCAGCTGCGCCGAAGAACCACGGCTCCACGCTGCTGCCCGCGGCAACATCCGGCAATACAGCGGACGCAAACGACGGACCGCCATAGAATGAGCGGGTGACCGCTACCTTTCGGCCCGCATGAGTTCGCGCCTGCACAGCCTCGTCATCGAGACCCTCGGCAAGCGTATTGTTTCCGGGGAACTGACGGCCGGTGCCACCACGCATGCCGAGCACTTCGAGTCCGAGCTCGGGGTCTCGCGCTCCGTGATGCGCGAGGCCGTACGCGTGCTGCAATCACTGGGCTTGGTGGAGTCGGTCAAGCGGATCGGAATCCGCGTGCTGCCGCCCGAGCGGTGGAACAAGTTCGACCCGTCCGTCATCCGCTGGCGGCTGGCCGCTGAAGGCAAGGGCGTCCAATTGCGCTCGCTCACCGAGCTGCGCTCCGCCGTCGAACCCGCTGCCGCCGAACTGGCAGCACAGCACTCCCCGGAGGAGATGTCCGCAGAGCTCATGGCCATCGCCGCAAAGATGCGCGCGGTGGGCCGGGCCGGCGATCTGCAGCACTTCCTGGAGCTGGACGTCCAGTACCACGCGCTGGTCTTGGCGGCCTCCGGCAACGAGATGTTCGCGCAGATGCACTCGATGATCGCCGAAGTCCTGCGAGGCCGCACCGATTACGGGCTGATGCCCACGCATCCGCACGAAGAAGCGCTGCAGCTGCACGTGGACGTCGCGAACGCTATCCAGTCCGGCCGGCCCGAAGCTGCCCGCCAGGCGATGGACCAGATCATGCGCCGGACCATCGAGGAAGTCCGCAGCGTCTGGGAAGACGAGCCCCGGCTGTTCGAAGAGGCCGACGCCTAGACCGAGCCAGGCCCGCCCCTAGGGCGAGCCAGGTCTGCCCCTGCCCAGCCCGGCCGGGATCCGGGTCAGGGGATCCCGGCCGTCCCGCGGCTACTCCGCGTCGTTGAAGCGCAGCAGCACCTTGCCGCTCTGCGACGAGTCGCGCGCCATCCCGAACGCCTCCAGCGCGTCGGCCGCGGCGTATTCATGAGTCATCACCGGATCCGCATAGAGCGATCCGTCGGCCAGTGCTGCGATGACCTCGTCGATCTCGTCGTTGAAGCGGAAGGAACCCACCAGCTCCAGCTCGCGGGTGATGGCCAGCGAAATCAGCGCCGGCTGCTCTCCCGACGGCAGCAGCCCCACCATCACCACGCGGCCGCCGCGGGCAGCGCCGCGCACCGCCGAGGCCAGGCCGTAATGGTTGCCGGACGATTCCAGGCAGACGTCCGCCTCGACCGCGGCGATCGCCTCGGCGTCGGTGGCCAGCAGCGTCCGGCTCGCGCCGACTTCGCGCGCGATCTCCAGCGGCTTCTCGTGCATGTCGACGGCGACGATCTCGGCCGCGCCGGCCCGCTTCAGCACGGCGATGATCAGCGCACCGATCGGGCCGGAGCCGATCACCAGCACCCGCTTGCCGGCCACGTCCCCGGCCCGCGAAACCGCATGCCAGGCCACGCTGGCCGGCTCCACCAAGGCGGCCCGGCGCAGCGGCAGGTTTTCCGGCAGCTCGCGCAGCATCCGGGTGGGCAAATTGATGTAGCGCGCGAACGCTCCCTCGGTGTGCGGGAAACGCGCGGCGCTGCCCAGGTAGGTGCAGCCCGGGGACAGGTTGGGTCGGTCCGACGGGTACTTGGACCCGTCCCCCGGGCCGGGCGTGGCCGGGTGCACGGCCACCGCGGTGCCCACTGCCGGGCCGCTGCCGTCGGCCGCGGCTGCCACCACGGTGCCCACCGCTTCGTGGCCCAGAAGCATCGGCGCTTTCAGGATGGATTCGCCGGCCGCGCCGTGCTGCCAGTAGTGCAGGTCGGAGCCGCAGATCCCGCCGTACGCAATTTCCACCACTGCCTCGTCCGGCTGGGCGGGCGCCACCGCCACCGGTTCAACCCGGAGGTCTCCGGCCGCGTGGGCCACAACGCCGAGGGACTGGGTGGGAAGGGTTGTCATGGGAACTGCCTTTCACTCTGAAAAAGTACGACGGCGGTGCGCCGCCTTGGGTGCCCGGGTCCCGCCCGCCTCGGCGCCGCGTCCCAGGCGTGAACCGGTCCGGGTCAGACCACGGTGGTCATGCCGCCGTCGATAAAGACCACCTGGCCGTTGACAAAGTTGGACGCGTCGGACGCCAGCCAGATGGCAGGTCCCACGATGTCCTCCACCGTGCCCCAGCGGTGTGCCGGGGTCCGGCCCAAGATCCAGCTGTTGAACGCCTCGTCGTCAACCAGATTCTGGGTCATCTCGGTGTGGATGTAACCCGGGGCGATCGCGTTGATCTGCAGCCCCTGGGCCGCCCACTCCGCGGTCATCGCCCGGGTCAAGTTGCGGATGCCGCCCTTGGAGGCGGTGTATGGAGCAATCGTCGGACGGGCCAGGTCGGTCTGCACGGAAGCGATGTTGATGATCTTGCCCGCGCCGCGTTCGATCATGTGCCGAGCGGCCTCGCGGCCCACCAGGAAGGCGCTGGTCAGGTTGGTGCGCAGCACGCGTTCCCAGTCGTCCACCTCCAGGTCCAGCATCGGCACCCGGTGCTGGACGCCGGCATTGTTGACCAACACCCACAGAGGTCCCACTTCGCGCTCGACCCAAGCCACGCCGTCGGCCGCTGCCTGCGCATTGGTGACGTCAAAGGCGCGGGCGAAGATCTTCTCCGCGCCGAACTCCGCCGCCAGTTCCGCCCTCGTGCCTTCCAGCCGTTCCTCGTCCAGCCCGTTGAGCACCACGACGGCGCCGGCGGCGGCCAGCCCTCGGGCAATGGCCTTGCCGATGCCACGGCTGGAGCCGGTCACCAGGGCTACCCGGGAGGAAATATCGAACAGGTTCACAGTCATCTAACTCTCCAAATGCGGACGGGACGGCCGCAGCCGCCCCGTCCACGATGTTCAGGTTTGTACTAGAACGACGAGGCGATCAGGAAGATGGCCAGCGCCAGCACGAAGCCGACGACGCCCACCAGCGCCTGTCCCACGGTCCAGGTCTTCAGCGTGGTCTTAGTGTCCATCTGGAAGAACCGGCTGACCAGCCAGAAGCCCGAGTCGTTCACGTGGCCGGCGAAGACCGAACCCGCGGCCAGCGCCAGCACGATGGCTGCCAGTTCCACCGGATTGAATTCCGGGTTGCCCATTACTACCGGCTGGACCAGCGCGGCGGCAGTGGTCAGGGCCACCGTGGCGGAGCCTTGTGCCACGCGGACGACGGCTGCGATGACGAAGCCGGCCACGATGATCGGCAGACCGATCGCGTCCAGCGAGTCGGCAATCGCGTTGCCGATGCCACTGGAACGCAGCACCCCGCCGAACATGCCACCGGCGCCGGTGATCAGGATGATGGAACAGACCGGGCCTAGCGCGCTGTCAACGACAGTCTCGATCAGGCTGCGTTCCTTGCCCTGCCGGCTGCCCAGCAGCCACATGGCCAGGAGCACCGTGATCAGCAGCGCGACCGGGGTCTCGCCCAGCATGCGGAGCACCTGAACCCAGGTGTCATCCAGCGAAACCACTTCCGCGGTGGCCAGCATGTTCAGGCCGGTGTTCATGAAGATCAGCAGCAGCGGCAGCAGCAGCAGGAAGAAGATGGTGCCGAGCTTCGGTGCGGAGCGGAATTCGGATTCCACCGAACCCTTCGGTGCATCCAGAATGTCCGGCACGGCGATGTTAAACCGGCGGCCCAGGAAGTGGCCGAAGAGGTAGCCGACCACGTACCAGGTGGGGATGGCGATCACGAGGCCCAGGATCAAGACCAGTCCGACGTCGGCGCCCAGCAGGCCGGTGGCGGCCACGGGGCCCGGGTGCGGCGGCACAAAGATGTGCATGACCGAGAAGGCGGTTGCTGCGGGGAACGCATAGGTCAGCAGCGATCCACCGAGGCGGCGTGCCACGGTGAAGATGATCGGCAGCATGACCACCAGGCCGGCGTCGAAGAAGATCGGGAAGCCGAACAGCAGCGATGCCACGGACAGCGCCAGCGGCGCCCGCTTCTCGCCGAACTTGTTGATCAACGCCTTGGTCATGACATCCGCGCCGCCGGAAACCTCCAGCATGCGGCCGAGCATGGCGCCCAGGCCGACTAGCAGGGCCACGCTGGCCAGTGTTCCGCCGAAACCGCCCAGGAGGGTCGGCATGATCTCTCCGGCGGGAATGCCGGTGGCGATGGCGGTGAGGAGGCTGACGATAATCAGCGACAGGAAAGCGTGCACCCGGAACCGCATGATCAGCACCAGCAGCAGCGCGATGGCTGCCACGGCGACGAGCAAGAGGCCGGGCGTGCTCAACGTCCAGTTGAGCTCGAGTTCGGTCATCATTGTCCTTTGTTATTTCGGATGGTTATCCGATTAGTTATGTGTTGAGCTTTAGGCGCCGGTGGAACCGGCTGTTTCCTGCAGATAGTTCTCCACCCGCACGGCGATCTCGTCCGGCGATTCGGTGACGGGAACATCCATCCCCGCCTCGTCCTCGCCGAGCGGTTCCAGGGTCTGGAACTGTGAATCCAGCAAGGTCGGCGGCATGTATTCGTGGTCGCGTCCGCTGATCCGAGCGGCGATCAGTTCGCGGCTGCCGGTGAGGTGGATGAACCTGGTCCCGGGTGCGAAGGAGCGGATGAGGTCGCGGTAGCTGCGCTTCAACGAAGAGCACGCAACCACGGCAGTGGTTCCTTCGGCCAGCTTGTCAGCCATGACCTGCCCGATCGCGGACAGCCACGGGTGCCGGTCAGCGTCAGTCAGGGGGTGCCCGGAGGCCATCTTTTCCTTGTTGGCGGCGCTGTGCAGATCATCGCCGTCGATGAATTCCAGACCAAGATGCTTGGCGACGGCGGCGCCCACCGTGGATTTGCCGCATCCCTGGACACCCATGACCACCAGCGGGGGATATTGCAGAGACATGGGACATAACTCCTCAGACGCATCATTACATCTGATTTGGTGACTAATCTCTCGCCAATAAATCAGATTTATCCGAAACAAAGTATCACTGGCCGACAGGCCCCGGCAAAACACGAACCCTTTGCGAGAACGGAATATCTGCCGGACCGTAACGAATCGGCCCCCGCTTGCTCCGGCCCGTACCGCAGACTGCGTTGCGGGGCTAGATTGGTCTATACACGGTGTCCGGCGCGGCACCATCTGCGGCGCCGCGGGGCCCTAGGAGGCCGGAATGTCCTTATCGGATGAAGAACAGCAGCGCCTGGACAAGCTGGGGCATCAGCTAGAGAACGACGATCCCCGCCTCGCCCGCTCCCTGTCTGCCCGCGGCGTCATGGTCTTCGGGCACGTCATTAGCGCCGGAACCCTGTGGGCCGTTGCCGGCGCCCTCCTGTTGTTTATCGGAGTCGCGGGAAATTCACTGCTGCTGGCCATGCTGGGACTCATCGCCCTCGCGGCGGGCGCCATCCGCGGCGTCGTCGGCTTCGCGTCCCGGCACCGCCACCTCTGAACGCCTCGGCCGGACATCCTAATCCGCGACGGGTTGGATTAGTCTGCCCGTGCGACCTCATGAGCCTCGGGCGCTCGTGCCCAGCACGCTACGGTGTCCGATGAGCTTGCACACCGTGTCTGGCCGAGCACTGCGACGGGCTCCGGCCGATCACTGCCGCCGGCTCTGGCCAATCAACCATGACCGCGCTCCAGTCGTTGGCGACCAACCGCTGCTCAAACCGGAGAAGCCGCGTCTTTTCGCGCCGTTTCCCGCGCCCGCAATCCCCCAGCCCAGCACGGAGACTCACCGTGCCCGGCGGGAGAACCTGAGTCCGCTAATGCGAACCACGTCACGTTCGTTACCTCGCCGTGTCACAGGGACGGTGGCATAACACACCTCATCATGTACTTTTGCTCAAGCGCATTCGTCGTGGACCGTGCACCCGCACGAGAAGAATGCAACGGTTGAGTTCGATTCAAAGGTGAAAGAGGTCTCCCTGTGACACAGGTTCAAAAGGAAGCGGTCGCAGTCGCAGCTGAGCAGCAGCCCGGCCGCAAGTCGGCAGGACATGTCATCGTCGACTCACTGATTGCGCACGGCGTCGAACGAACCTACGTCGTTCCCGGTGAGAGCTACCTGGAAGTGTTGGACGGCCTCCACAATTCCACCATTGACACGATTGTTTGCCGCCACGAAGGCGGCGCGGCCTACATGGCCGAGGCTGACGGAAAAATGAACCAGCGGCCGGGCATCGCCATGGTCACCCGCGGGCCCGGTGCCGCGAACGCGCACGTAGGCCTGCACACCGCCTGGCAGGACTCCACCCCCATGGTGCTGTTCGTGGGCCTGATCCCCTTCGAGCACCGCGACCGCGAAGCCTTCCAGGAATTCGACATCAAGGCTTGGTTCGACACCGGCGCCAAGCGCGTCATGGTCCTGGACCACCCCGAACGCGCCTCCGAAATCGTCGCCGAAGCGATGTTCGCGGCCACCAGCGGCCGCCCGGGCCCCGTCGTCGTCGGCCTTCCGGAAGATGTCATTCGCGAAGAAACCGATGCCACGCTGCACCCGGTCATTCCCGTTGCCCAGGGCGGTATGACGGTCACCGACTGGAAGGCTCTGCAGGCTGCCCTGAAGGAAGCCGAAAAGCCGCTGTTCGTCGTCGGCGGCAATGACTGGACCCAGGAAGGCGCCAGCGCCCTGACCACCTGGCTCGAAGAGCACAACATCGCAGCCGCCGTTGAGTGGCGCTGCGAGGGCACCATTCCCTTCGACTCCCCCTCCTACGTCGGTCCGATCGGTTACGGCCGGCCGAAGCCCACCTACGACCTGCTCGAAGAAACAGACCTGCTAATCTTCGTCGGCACAGTGCCGGGCGACGTCATCACCGACGGCTTTCTGGTCCGCCAAGACTGGTCCAAGAAGAACTTCCTGGTCACCATCGACCCGTCGCTGCGCGGACGTTCCGGCCCCGTCTCCCACCAGATCGTGGCCAAGCCCGACGTGTTTGTCCGCGACCTAGTCATGATGGACCTGCCGCTGAAGGAAGAGTGGAAAGACTTCACCCAGCGCATGCGCGGCGAGCAGGAGAAGTTTGCTGCCCTGCCGCCGGCCGAGCCGACCGACGGGCCGGCCCGGATGGACACCATGATGGCCAATCTGGTCAGCGGCCTGCCGCGCGACGCCATGATCACACTGGGCGCCGGCGAGCACACCAACTGGGCGCACCGCTACTTCCCCACCCATGACTACGCCTCCATGCTCTCCGCACGGAACGGGTCGATGGGCTACTCCGTTCCCTCCGCCATCGCTGCATCGCTGGCCTACCCCGGCCGCCGCGTGGTGACCATCGCCGGCGACGGCGAGTTCCTCATGAACGGCCAGGAACTGGCGACCGCCGCCCAGTACGGCGCCACTCCCTTGGTCATCGTCATGGACAACCAGGAATACGGCACCATCCGCACCCACCAGGAACGTTGGTACCCCGAGCGCATCTCCGGTACCCAGCTGAAGAACCCGGACTTCGCCCTGATGGCACAGGCCTTCGGCGGCTTCGGTGTGAAGGTGGAGCGCGATACCGACGTGCCCGCAGCCCTCGAAGCTGCCCTGAAAGCCATTGATGAGGACAAGACCTTCGCCCTGATCCACCTGGTGGTTGAGCAGCGGGTCAAGGCCTACTGATTCTGAGCGGATATCCGCAAGCCGGTGGCTGGGACGTCTTGTCCCGGCCACCGGCATTTTCTCGTTCCCGGTGAATTTCGCTCAGGTTATCCTCTGGCTTACAAAGTGTGCGGCCGGCGCATCAATCGTGCCCGGCGTCGACTTTGCGCCCTTCGCCGTTCCCTCTTGCCCTTGACGCCAGCGACGTGCCCGGCTTCGGTCTCCCGCGCTTCCCAGGCTTCCCGCGCCTGGCCCTCGGGCTGATCCGAGGGCGCCCGGCCATACCATTCCTGCTCGGCCACGGGTGTGCCGGGCAGTGGCGGTCTGTTGGTCGTGTAGACGTGGCCGGTCGGGGTGGTGGTCGCGACGCTGAGCGTGGGACCGCCGACGGTTCTGGCGGACCAGACTTCGGCTTCATGGGCGTAGTTGCAGTCTTCACAAAGACCGCGCCCATTGGTCAGCGTGGTCTCCCCGCCTTCCGACCACGCGACGATGTGGTCAATATGCCGAATCGGCGCGTCGCACCACGGGCCGGTGCAGGATGCGTCACGGGCCACGATCATCCGGCGCATCCCGTCCGGGAACTTCCGCGCCTTCGAATCCATCCCCAGCAACTGCCCCGTCCCCGGAGCCGTGAAGAGGCGCCGAACCCAGACGTCCTCCACTCCGCCGACCCTGAGAGTCTTCATTCTCACCTGACGGGCTTCTTCGCGCGCGGTCTTCCAGCCCTGCTCAGTTCCCGCTGGCGGTGCCTTCTGGTCGGCGCCGGGCGGCCCGGCTTTCGCCGGCGGGTTGTACGGGAGCCGGATGAGGTCGCGGGCATACTGGGCCGGGACGATCCCGTACCCGGTCAGCCAGGCGGGTTCGCTGTCGCCCTGCAGCAGCGTCCGGTCTGTCATCACCAGCTGTATTTCGGTGCGGGCCGGATCTGCAGTTGAGGCGCCGGTGAGGCGTTCAAACACCGTGTCCGCCATCGCCTGGCCTCGGGACCTAGGGTCCCCGGCGTTGCGCAACCGGTCAGCTTCTCGGTTCAATGCGGCCATCACTGCAACCCCTCGGACTACGGGCAACAAGGTGCGAACCGAGACCATGGTGTCGGGTTCGGGCCGCGAGGAAACGTGTCGATCGGCTTCGGCCTTCGCGGCGCGGTTCACCACCGAGTGCGGGTCCAAGCGGTAGGCCATCCGCTTCGCCTCCGCCGTCAGGGCTTTGTCACCCAGCCCGTTCAGGCGTGCCGGGTTCCCGGCCAAGCCTGCGTCCACTTGTGCACGGTCCTGGCGCCTCAGGCACATGGTTTCGCTGACCAGTATCGAGGCACGCCGCTCATTCAAATGTCCCGTTTCCAAGGCTTTGAGGGTGTGCGGCATCTCATTGACCAGGGCCTTGGCTACGCCCAACAGGAGCCCGCCGCGGTGCGGAGATTGCCGCCTGGCCAACCCGATCTGCTTCGCGATGCCGCGGCCGCACCGGTCCTTCGGCACCCCGGCTGCTGCCCGCCGCGCACGGATAGAGGCATCCAGCGCAGCCGAGTCCTTCGCCTGCGCGGCGGCTGCGGCGTCCTTGAGGTTCTCCAAGGCCGTGATCCGGTCAATCCGTTCCGCATCCGAAACGTAAAGGTCGAGACTGGCCAAGGAACGGGCAAAGGCGTTGATCCCTTCCGCATTAACGGCGGGCGGCCCCTCGGGTACTGCGGGTGCTGCGGGATCAAACATCTCGGCGTCACAATCGTCAGCATGCCCCCAGGGCACGACATCAAACACGAGCGGTCGTGGAACAGAGTCCACAGACGCCACCGGGAAACACGAAAACCGGTGGCCAACGTATGGTGCTGAACTGCTACTGAAAACAGGCTATCCGCCGGCACTGACAGTCTCGGAGTCAGCGGAACTGCTACTCAATAAGCCTATGGATTGCTTCGGCTAGTTTCCGAAGCGAGTTCACGGATGTGGCCAAACGACGCTTCGACACAGGTTGTGGAGGACTGGACAGCGTTTGGCGGGGGCTCAGGACTGGACAGCGTTTGGCGGGGCTCAGGACTGGACAGCGTTGGCTTGGTTGGCTTGGGCTGAGCCATTCGTCAACGAGGGCTGGCGCGTGGGCCGTGCACTACGGCTGGAGCATGATCCTGCGCCGCCAGCCTCTACAACAGAGCCGCAACAGATCCGGGCTCAGCGTTCAAGGTGGGCACCGCCGTCGTCATCAGGCCGAGGCCGGGGTAGAAACCCGTCAAAAAATAATCACCGAAGCGTAACCTTTCACCTCACTGGCTCGATTAGACAGGTGTACGGGCGCGCTGCGGGCTTTCGCCAGCCGTGCGCCAAGCACCAATCGAGGAGATCCATGACGAGTCGTTTCCGTACCCTGAGCCTGCCCGCCAAGGGAGCCGCCTTGGCCGCCATCATCGCCGTTGGCGGAGCCGGCGCTGCCGTTGCCGCACCCGCGCTGACCGCCGGGGACACCACGAGCGCCATCACCACTCCCGCCGTTCCGGCCTCGCCCGCTGTTCCGGCTGCTGACGGCGAGCAGGCCGTGCCGGCCATCCCGGCCACCCCCGCAGTGCCGGCCGCCAAGTCTGCTGCCGCCAAGTCTGCTGCCGCCGTTGAGGCCGACGCAGGCGTGAGCGCAGAGGGCACCGAGGCTGATGCAACGGCCGGCGCCGGTGCAGCGGCGGAGGCCGGAACCGAAGAAGCTGGCGCAGCCGCTGAGCTCCGCTCCGGTGCCGTGGTGACCCCCGCCGTCCCGGCAACCCCGGCCATTCCTGGCGTGAACGGCGAGCCCGCTGTTCCGGCCGTCCCGGCTGTACCGGCCATTCCGGAACTGCCGGAATCCGCCAACGCCGGCGCCCAGGCCAGGATCGACGCCCGCACCGAGGCGGCAGAAGCCCGCGCCGAACTCCGCGGTGAAGCTACCGTCAAGATCGACGCCGGACAGTAATTTCTCACGGTGTCGGGTGCGGTGGCTACACTGAAGCCGCCGCACCCGATGCCCGCAGTTTGAAGGACCTTAGTTTGCTTCGCATGCTCTCCGACGAAGTTGTTTCTGCAGCGCAGTCAGGACAGGGTGAGGCCTTCAGCGACATCTACGCGGCGCTGGCGCCCGGGGTCAACGGGTACCTGAAAGTGCGCGGCCTGGAGGACCATGAAGGCGCGGTGCAGGAAGTGTTCCTCGCGCTCTTCTCGCGGATCGGATCTGTGCGGGGTGGCTTCAACGGACTGCGCACGCTGGCCTTTTCCATCGCCCACGCCCGCTACGTGGACGACGTCCGGCGCCGTGCCCGCCAACCGCAGCTGTCGCCCTATGATCCCGACGCCGATCGGCGGGCGGTGGAATCGGCCGAGACGGCCCTGCTGGAGACGCTGGGCGAGAGCGACATCGGCCGCCACCTCAAAGAGCTCAAACCCGACCAACAGGAAGTGCTGCTGCTTCGCGTGGTGGCGGATCTGTCGCTGGAACAGGTCGCCGAAATCATGGGCAGGAGCACCGGCTCGATCAAGCAATTGCAGCGGCGTGCCCTGTTGAAACTGAAATCCATTGTGGAAAGGAAGGAGGCCCTGCTGTGAAACACCTTGAGATTTCCGACGACGATGCGGTCCGCCGGTTGCTGGATGAAGCTGAAGTGGCCCCTTCCGATGAGCTCGAATCCTCCCTGCTGGCACTCCGCTCTGCCGGCAAAGCCACATCGGCGCCTGAACCGTCCCCGGAGCTGATGGTCTTCATGACGACGACGACGCCGGCAAAGGCGCCGGTCATCCCGCTGCGGCGGCCCCGCCACGTTCGCGGCGCCCTGATGGTTGCGGCCGTACTGGCCGGGACCGGCCTTGGCGTCTCCGGCGTGGCGGCTGCCAACCCCGATTTCCGGACTGCAGCAGACCGGGCCGTTCAGAACGTGGTCGGTTTCTTCGCGCCGTCCGCGGCCGGTAAAGCCGAGGCGCCCGACCACGCCGAGCAAGGCGTTCCCGCCGGCATCCCCGCCGCCCCGGGCCATGAAGATCTGAACGACGGCGGCCCCAACACCGGCACCGGCTCGGATTCAGACGCCCCAGCTGATTCAGACGCAGATCCCGCCACGGACACAGCTAATTCGGAGACTCCGGGACATTCCCTGGCTCCCGGGCAGCAACCCGGAACCCCGGGCGGCAACCAATCCGTCAACAGCAATCCGAACCGGGCGGAACGCGATCCCGCCCCGCCCTTCCGCGGTCTCCTGCCGGGAGCCCCGCCACTCGACGGCACGCTGCCCGATCCGACCACGCCGGACCGGCCAAAAGACAATTCCGGCAAGGGCTTGCCGCTGGAGGACGGCAGCCTGCCCTCGCCCGATCCGGCCCGGATCCCCGAGCTGCCGGTGGCGCCGGAACCGCAACGCTAACCGGCCGGCCAGCCGCATTTTGCTCTTCCGGCACACTGCGGATAATGGCAGAGTGTCGCCCAAAGGAACACCGATTCTGTCGGAGCAGGCAGGAGGATTCATGGCTTCATCGCCGCTGGTACTCGGCCCGATGCTGCGTTATGTGGATGAGACCACGGCCAGCATCTGGGTGGAGACCCGGGAAGCCGCCCGCGTCGCCGTCGTTGTTGCGGGCCGTTCGTGGCAGGCACGGACCTTCGCCGTCCACGGCCACCACTACGCGCTGGTCGAGGTCGACGGGTTGGAGCCCGGGAGCGCCACGCCGTACCGGCTTGAGGTCGACGGCGTTCAGGCGTGGCCGGAGCCGGACTCGCCGTACCCGGCTCCCGTGATCCGCACCCTCGCACCGGGGCGTTCGCTCAGCCTGGCGTTCGGATCCTGCCGCACCAGCACCGAGCACGACGCGGCGGGCAACCGGAAACATGGCGTGGACGCGATGCGGGCCTATGCGCTGGATCGTGCAGCCGCCGGCCAAACCGGGGATGGCCCAGGGGACAACTCCGGTTGGCCGGACCTGGTCCTCTTCCTCGGTGACCAGGTCTATGCGGACTCCACCACCGAGGCGATGCAGGAGTTCATCCGGTCGCGGCGCGATATCAAGGAGCCGCCGGGTAAGGAGCTCAAAGACTTCGAGGAGTACGCCCATCTCTACATGCTGGCGTGGTCGGACGGCGCCAACCGCTGGCTGCTGTCCACCGTGCCCAGCGCCATGATCTTCGATGACCATGACATCCACGACGACTGGAACGCCTCGCTGTCCTGGCGGCTGCAGATGGAGGCAACGTCGTGGTGGCACGGCCGGATCGTTTCCGGATTGACGTCCTATTGGGTCTACCAGCACCTGGGTAATCTGTCCCCGGAGCAGCGTGCCCAGGACGAACTGTGGCAGCGGGTGGCCAACCACACGGGTGACGGCGATCTGGACCTGACCGCCGCACTGGAGTCGTTCGCTGAGCGTGCGGACCAGGACCCGGAGACCTACCGGTGGAGCTTCACGCGCGATATCGGCGGAACCCGGCTGGTGGTGGTGGACTCGCGCGCGGCCCGTGAACTGGAGCCGGAGCGGCGCGCGTTGCTGGACCAGGAGGAGATGGCCTGGCTGGACGGCCAGCTGCAGGGCGGCTTCAAGCACCTGCTGATCGGAACTTCGTTGCCTTTCCTGCTCCCCCAGGGCCTGCACCATATCGAGTCCTGGAACGAGGCGCTGAGCGAGGGAGCCTGGGGCAAACTCCCGGCTGCCGTCGGCGAGCAGCTTCGGCAGGCCGTGGACCTGGAGCACTGGGCGGCCTTCCAAGACAGCTTCCGGAAAGTGGCAGAGATGGTGCAGGAGGTGGCCGACGGCGGACGCGGCCCAGCGCCGGAGACCGTAACCTTCCTCTCGGGCGACGTCCACTTCTCCTACGTGTCCGAGGTCCAGCGGTCCTCGGGCAGCCGGATCGTCCAGGCGGTCTGCTCCCCCGTCCGCAACCCCCTGCCACGGTTCCTGCGCTACTTCACCGCCTTCATGTCCTACGGCGTGGCCGCCCCGGTCGGTGCGCTGGTGGCTCGGGGCGCCAAAGTCCCGAAACCGCCGTTCGACTGGAAGGGCCTCAAGCGTCCTTGGTTCGACAACAATCTGGCCAGCCTCGAGGATTCCGGCGATGGCCTGAGGATCCGCTGGGAAACCGGCGTGGTGGAGGACGGCGACCACTTCCACCCCCGGCTGCAAGAGGTGGCCGCAGTGACCATCGCCCCGCGCTGACCCGACCGCGATGACCCGACCCACCGCCGTCGCTCTTTAGACTGGTAGGCATGACTTCAACGCTGGTGGCCAAAGACCTCTCGGGCGGCCACGGCCACCGCGCCCTGTTCGCCAACCTGAACCTGACCGTTGCCCCCGGCGATGTGGTGGGTGTGGTCGGTGCCAATGGCGCCGGCAAAACCACACTGCTGCGCATCCTGGCCGGCGTCGATGCGCCGCTGGCCGGATCGGTGAGCACCGCGCCGTCGGATGCATTCATCGGCTGGCTGCCGCAGGAACATGAGCGGATTCCCGGCGAGACCATCGCCGCGTACATTGGCCGGCGCACCGGGGCAACGGAAGCCACCGAAGCCATGGAGTCCGCCGCCGAAGCGCTGGGCTCCGGCTCCAAGCAGGCCGACGACGCCTACGCCGCCGCACTGGACCATTGGATGGCCAGCGGCGCCGCGGACCTGGAGGACCGGATTCCGCCGGTGCTCGCCGAGCTTGGCCTGGATGTGGGCCCGGACGCCGCCATGACCAGCCTCTCCGGCGGCCAGGCCGCGCGGGCCGCTCTGGCGGCCTTGCTGCTGAGCCGGTTCGACGTGGTGCTGCTGGACGAGCCCACGAATGACCTGGACCTGGCCGGCCTCACCCGGCTGGAGTCCTTCGTCCAGGGACTGCGCGGCGGCGTGGTGCTGGTGTCCCACGACCGCGAATTCCTGGCCCGCTGCGTCACCACCGTGGTGGAACTCGATCTGGCCCAGAACAAAGTGGCGGTGTACGACGGCGGCTACGACGCCTTTTTGGAGGAGCGGGCCGTGGCCCGCCGGCACGCCCGCGAAGCCTACGACGAGTTCTCGGACAAGAAGGCGGACCTCGTGGCCCGGGCGCGCACCCAGCGCGAATGGAGCTCGCAGGGCGTCCGCAACGCCATGAAGAAGAACCCGGACAATGACAAGATTCGCCGCAGGGCCAGCACGGAATCGTCCGAGAAGCAGGGCCAGAAGGTCCGCCAGATGGAGTCCCGGATTGCCCGGCTGGACGAGGTGGAGGAGCCGCGCAAGGAGTGGCAGCTGCAGTTCAGCATCGGCGCCGCCCCGCGTTCCAGTTCCGTGGTCGCCACGCTGAACCAGGCCACCGTCCGCCGCGACGGTTTCACACTCGGCCCGGTTTCGCTGCAGGTCAACGCCGGCGAGCGCATCGGCATCACCGGCCCCAACGGCGCGGGCAAGTCCACCCTGCTGCGCCTGCTGCTGGAACATCAGGAGCCCGACGACGGCGCTGCCGCTTTGGGTGCCAGCGTCGCCATCGGCGAGATCGACCAAGCGCGCGGCCAGCTCGCGGAAGACCAGCCGCTGGGCGCCGCCTTCGAAGCGCTGGTGCCGGAGTACAGCCAGGCCGAGGTCCGCACCCTGCTGGCGAAGTTCGGGCTCAAGGCGGACCAGGTCTCCAGCGCGGTCGGCGCCCTCTCGCCCGGCGAGCGCACCCGTGCCGCCCTCGCCCTGCTGCAGGCCCGCGGGGTAAACCTGCTGGTCCTCGACGAGCCCACCAACCACCTGGACCTTCCCGCCATCGAACAGCTGGAGCAGGCGCTGGACGGCTATGACGGCACCCTGCTGTTGGTCTCCCATGACCGCCGCCTGTTGGAGAACGTCCGGCTGGACACCCGCTGGGACGTCGACGCCGGCCAGGTCACCGTCCGCTGACCGCGCTGGCCCCATGGCGGCGCTGAGGCAGCCAAGGAAAATTCCGCCGTCGTACCCCTTGACCAGTCCGCCTGACCGCACGCCTTCTGCCTGCTTCCCGCCCCCCTGAAAATTCCCCATTGTGCACCGGCAAATCCGCGCCTACCCTGATGCCAAGGGCAGGAGCTCGCCATGGAAGTCACCCTCTTGGTTATCGACGTCGTACTCGCCTTCGCCCCTTTTGTGGTGCTGGTGTTCGGCCCCGAGCGGCGGGTAGAGAGACCCGTTTCACCGCGCCGTCGCTCCGCTTCCGGCTTGGCAACTTACCGACGGGCCAGAAAGAATGCAGCCCCGGAAGTGGCCGGCCTTCCGCTCCTCCCGCCTACGACGGGTATCAGCGGAGAAACCGGAACGCCAGTGCGGCTGCGGCCAGCCCGGCGGCCCACTGGACTGAGGTTCCACGGGGCTTCCAAACGTCGCTCCCTGGGACCATGATGAGGGCTCCGCGGTGCCCGGCGGGCGGGATCGCCTCTGATTCTGCTCCAGCCATTCATATCAGGACCGCGGCTCGTCGTCGGCTGCGGGGTTGGGCCCCTATTCCGTCGTAGACGATGCAGCTCACGGTGGCCCTCCGCACGACCTATTGCCAGGACCGGGGCAGCACTCCCCTTCACCCCTTGACCACGCCTACGACGCGGAGTAGATTCCTATTCAACCGAAAGGTTGATCAAGGGAAGAGTTGAATACCGTGACAGATCGCAGCGACGAGGCACTCCTGGACCGGGCCTTCATGGCCCTGGCCGATCCGGCCCGCCGCCGCATCATCGCCCGGCTCAGCAGCGGACCGGCAACGGTCAACGAACTGGCCGAGCCCTTCGAGATCACCAAGCAGGCGGTCTCGAAGCACATCCAGGTCCTCGAGCAGGCGGAACTGGTCACCCGCACCCGGGATGCCCAGCGCCGGCCCGTCCACCTGAACGCCACACGGCTCGAAACGCTCACGGCGTGGATCGACCAGTACAGGCTGGTTCGCGAGGCGCAGTACCGCGGGCTGGATGCCGTGCTCAACCACCTATCCAAGGACAAAACATGAGCAACGCACTCAAGGTCACCGTCCCGGACGGCGTCCCGTTCATCGAGACCGAACGCGAGTTCGACTTTCCGGTCGCCGAGGTCTTCCGCGCCCACAAGGACCCGGAGCTGATCAAGCAGTGGCTGGGCCCACGGGGCATGAAGATGGACATCGACCACTACGATTTCCGCTCCGGCGGCAGCTATCGATACCTGCACACCGGCCCCGACGGGGTGCAATACGCCTTCACCGGCGTCTTCCACACGGTCCGTGAGAACGAGTTCGCCGTCCAGACCTTCGAATTTGGCGGCTATCCGGATGTTGTCAGCATCGAGTTCATGACGTTCGAGGACCTCGGCAAGGGACGCTGCAAGCTGATCGGCCACTCCGTCTACCCCACGCTCGAGGCACGCGACGGCATGGCCCAATCCGGGATGGAAGGCGGCATGAGCGAGGGCTACGAGCGGCTGGACGAGCTGCTCGCCGGCGTCCGGACCGCTTAAAAGCACGGGAAAAATCAACTCGATGAAGGGGTCGGAGCCCGCTGGCTCAGACCCCTTCGTCATGCCCTCCGTCACGCCCTTCCGCCGGGTAGTCTTCAGCATCCACCATTGGCGTCCCCGAGATTAGAAAGTATGCTGAGGATTCCCTGCACCCGACACGAAAGGTGGTTCCATGGCCAACGATGATGAAGGACGCAAGGAAGTCGCCAAGATCCTGAAGGGCGCGGACATCTGCGTCCTCACCACGGTCAATGCCAGCGGCCAGCTGTTCAGCCGCCCGTTGGCGCTGCAGGAAGCCGAGTTCGACGGCGACCTGTGGTTCGTGACGCAGGATCCCTCGCCCAAAGCCGACGAAATCCGCGGCAACCCCCACGTCAATGTTTCGGTCAGTGGCTCGGACGGTTATCTGTCCATCTCGGGCACGGCAAAGATCGTTCGCGACCAGACGAAAATTGACGACCTGTGGGGTCCCTCGCTGGAACCGTGGTTCGAGCATGGCAAGGACGACCCGGCGGTTGCGTTGATTCACGTCGAGGCGCACACAGCCGAATACTGGAGGCCGGATTCCCCCAAGGTGGTCACGCTGTTCAAGCTGGCCAAAGGAATGGTCACCGGCAAGAAAGCTGACGACGTCGGCAAGAACGACGTCGTCGACCTTTAGTGCGGTTCCTGCCGCATGGCACCCACCACACCCTCAAGGAGTCAGCAATGTCCGGAAATCTCTTGGCCCGTTCTGTGCACGACCTTACTGCCGCCGCCTGGTTCGGCGGTTCGCTCATGGGCGCCGTGGGCCTGAATGGGGCGGCCGCTGCCGCCAAGGACCCGCGCGAGCGCACCCGACTGTCCAGCGCCGGCTGGATGAAATGGGCGCCGGTTCAAACCGCTGCTTTCGCAGCACACCTCGCTTCCGGCGTGCCCTTGGTGATGGGCAACAAGGGCAGAATGCTCAAGCAGGAAGGCGTCATGCGGTACACCGTCATCAAGACGGCTGTAACCCTGGCCGGCGCGGCCGTCACCCTTTACGCCGGCATGCTGGGCAAGAAGGTGGAACGGCTGTCTGAGGAGGGAGCTCAGGGGGCCACTGAGCCCTCCCCCTCGGCGTCGCCGGAGCTGAAGTCCGCGCAGACGCAGCTCAAAGTGCTGCAGTGGACCATCCCGGCCTTCGCCGGCACGGTCATTGCGCTGGGCGCCAAGCACGGTGAGATGCAGCGGCCGACCTCCTTTCTCGGGGGCCTGATGAAGCACTGACCGAATCGGGTCAACTCCTGAAGGCCGGCCGGATCTCCGGCCGGCCTTCAGGCAGAAAACGGCCGATGATCTTCGCACTGAGTCCATTGGAGAAAAGTGGCTGCTTCCGGGGCCGTGCGACAGCCATTTTCAGCCAGAGGATGGTCAACTCGATTGGCTCGCGGTGCCGACCACTCCTTGCGGCCCCGCGAACACCAGCAACGGCGCGGAGAGTCAACGCCGATAGCGTGCGTATCACAGCTACCATTGGTGAAACGAAAGCATCAGACGGCAGAAGTGGGGGAACGGGATGCCGGCAGCATCATGACGGCCACCAAAGCGGCGTCCGCTTTGTCGTGGGCTGCCATCGCCGGCATCTCCGCCGCGGGCCTGCTGGTGCTGCTGCAGGTCCTTGCCGCCTCGTTCGTCGCGCCGCCCCGCCTCGGCCTGGTGGCCGCTGTTTCGGTGATGGTCCTGATACTGGCCTGGCACCTGCGCGTGGATACACCGCTGATGCGGCGCCAGACCACTGCGGCGATGACCGCCGTCGTGGTTGTCTGCAACGACCTGACCGCGCCACTGCACCAGACCGTGGCGGTGGTGGGAGTCGGGCTGCTGGCCACCCGGGTGGTGTTCCGGCGGTTCCGCTGGGCCGATTTGTATTGGTTCATCAGCCGCCTGCTCGCCGCCGCCCTTCTGGTGGCGGTGTTCCAAGCTGCTCTGGCTGCCGGCTTTATCTGGCCCGTGGCGCTGCTGGCCGGCTGGCTGGCCTTCTTCCTCACGGCGATTGCGGTCGAGGGTGCCTTCTCCACCTCGTCGAGACGGCGCAGCACGTTCCGCAACGGCATCGGCTGGCCGCCGGCGCTCGGCACGCTGGCCATCAACCTTCTGCTGTGCCTGGCCGGGCAGCACGCCGCCCAGCAGTTCCACCGCGAAGGCGCCCAGGCGTTCTTCCTGGTCTTCGCCTCCGTCTTGGCGCTGGCCGTGACCGGCTGGTTGCGCAACCGCGACCTGCGCCGCCGGCTTACCGGGTTGGTGGACGCCTCGCTGGAGCTGCCCTGGATCCCGGACGAGCTCGACAAAACCCTGCTCGCCGCCGCCAGCGCCTCCGTGCGGGCGGACAAGGTGGCGCTGCAGCCCGAGGCTCCGGTGGACAAGGAGATTGGCGTCCGGATGCGCCGCTGGGACGACGGCGACAACTATCTGGTGGCCTCCCGGAACGGCGAGGCCCAGTTCACCGAAGAAGACGAACAGGTGCTCGACGCGCTGGCGCACGTGGGCAGCATTATGGTCCGGCACGACGAGCTGGTGCACGAGTTACGGCTGCAGGCGGACACGGATGCCTTGACCGGGTTGGGCAACCGGCGCACCCTCTGGCACCGGCTGGCCGAAATCAATAGCGGCCGCGGGCCCGGCGAGGCCATCGCCGTCGTCTATCTTGATCTGGACGAGTTCAAGTCCGTCAACGACCAACACGGCCACGACGTGGGCGACCTGCTGCTGACCGCCACCGCGCAGCGCATCCGCTCGGAAATCCGTCAGGCAGACGTGGCCGCACGCATCGGCGGCGACGAATTCGTCGTCGTGCTCCGCGACGTTGGAACCGAGGCGGACGCCCGCGCCGCCGCCGAGCGCATTGCTGCCGCGATCGCCCGGCCGCTCACCGCCCGCGGCAGCACACTGCAGGTCCGGGCCAGCATCGGCGTGGCCTACTCCGGCCGCCCGGCGAAGGACATCGAGGAGCTGCTGCGGAACGCCGACGCCTGCATGTACGGCGCCAAGCGCCTGCAGCAGCAGTTGCGTGAGACCGCCGGCTCCGGTTTCGAAACCAGCCTGGCCGTAGCCGTGGAGCGCGGTATCCGCCGGCACCGGCTGCGGGTGGCGCTGCAGCCCATCATCGCCCTGGATCTGGACGCGATTGTGGGCTTCGAGACGCTGGCCCGCTACGAAGACGAGGAACTAGGCAACATTCCGCCGGACCAACTGGTGGTGGAAGCGAACCGGCTAGGCCTGCTGAACGAGCTGACCATCCAGGTGATCGACGGCGCGGCCGCCGCGATGGCCCGGGTGTGCGCGATCAGCGACCTGCGCTCCATCTCCATTAACGTGGAGCTGGGCCAACTCACCCCCGGATCCACGGTGGTGGATCGGCTGCGGCGGATGCGCGCCGACGGGCCGGAGCTGAACGTCATCATTGAGTTGACTGAGAACTCGCTGGACACCATGACCGAGGAGTGCCGGATCATGCTGGCACAACTTCGCAGCGAGGGCTTCAAGATCGCCGTGGACGACTTCGGCTCCGGCTACTCCTCCATGAACTCGCTGACCGAGTTCGCCTTCGACATCGTCAAGGTGGACCGCGCGCTGGTCAGCGGGCACGACGGCAGCGCCCGGAACATCGTGGTCAGCCACCTCATCGCCATGTTCACCGCGCTAAAGGCAGACGTGGTGATCGAGGGCATCGAGACCGCGGAGGCCGTGGAATGGCTGGCCGGCTGCCCGGACCTGAACGTACAGGGCTTCTACTTCGGCCGGCCGATGTGGCCGGACGAGCTCATCGCCCGCTTGGAGACCTTCGGCAAGGCTGCGCGCCCAGCGTCGGTCCGGGATTACCGCCCAGCCATGGTTGACTAACGACGGCGGAGCTCACCAAACGTCAGCCCGTCAGCTGATCCAAGGCCTGGAGTTGCAGAACGATCCAGGGGCTGAAGGCCCAAGGGGCAGCGGTTGCGGCTATCTGCAGGTCCGACGGGAGCACCCAGCGGTACTCGGCCACTTCGTCATCCCTCGGGTCGGGTTCGCCCACTGCCAGCGCGGTGTAGACCGGGCAGAACTCGTTTTCGACGATTCCGGAAGCGTCCACGGCCCGGTAGCGGAAGTCCGGCAGCACCAGCTCTAGGTCTTCGAGTTCCAGCCCCAGCTCGTAGCGCACGCGGCGCCGCACGGCGTCGGCCATGTCCTCCCCCGGAGCAGGATGTCCGCAGGCGGAGTTGGTCCACACGCCGGGCCATGTCAGTTTGCCCATGGCGCGCCGGGTGACCAACACCCGACCCTCGGCGTCGGAGATATGGCAGGAAAACGCCAGATGCAGCGGCGTCTCCCCCGTATGGACTTCGGCCTTGTCGGCGACGCCGGAGGGCTTCAGGTTCTCGTCCAGCAGTACAACCTGCTCGGCGTCGTTGATCGTCATGTCTGTCCACCAGCTGCAGGCCGCTGCTTGGAGCGCGCACAGCGGTCAATCGTCTTCATGTCCGCCATCTTACGGGCGCTGCGAACGGACCCGAAGCCGGGTTGGACCGCCTCCACCCGTTCCGGGAGCACTCCCATCGGGACTCGCCGTCGCCGACATCAGTCGCCGACATCAGTGCATTCCGCTCAGTTCACACGAGCACGCCGGCCGGTTGCAGCTTGTCCCGGGCGTTCTTCCACGGCTTCACCCACACCATCTCTTCCGGTACCAGGACTCCGCCGCAGACGCTGCAGATCTGCGCTTGGGTGGTTTCGTTGCCGCAGGCCTCGTGGATCATGCTCATGTGTCCCCCTCCGGCAGGCATCTCGGTGTGCCGTTCACCCCAGAGGGCGAGCTGCTGCAGCACCGGCAACAGTGCTGCCGCGGCCTCGGTGGCGGCGTACCCCTGACGGGCGCGGCCGCCGTCTTGGTAGTCGACGCGGACCAGTAGGCCGGCATCCACCATCGAGCGGAGCCGGCGACTGAGCACGGCCTCGGAAATGCGCAGATTCTCCCGCAGCGACTCGAACCGGCCGCGGCCATGGAGGACGTCGCGAACGATCAACAGGACCCAAGGATCACCCAAGACGTCGAGCGAGCGCCGGATCGGACACAGCTCGTCAGACCAATCGGATCGAAGCGGCATGTTGTTCCCTTCCTGTCCATTCGCCGGTTACACTTCTGCTGACAGTATAGCTTCCTTCAAGAAAGTCAGCACATGTCGCGTCCCCTGCCCGGCCCAGCCCACCCGCTCAACCGCTTCCACATCCACCCGGCATGGTGGGTGGCCGCGGTCGCGTTCTTCGCACTCCTCAGTGCGGCTGGCTTCAGAGCGGCGCCGGGTGCGCTGATGATGCCGCTGCACCACGAGTTCGGGTGGTCAACGAGTTCAATGTCGCTGGCGGTGAGCGTCAATCTCCTGCTGTACGGGTTGACCGCCCCATTCGCCGCCGCATTGATGGACCGGTTCGGGATCCGGCGCGTGGTCGCGACGGCTCTGACAATGGTGGCGTTGGGGGCCGGTGCCAGCGTATTCATGACCGCTTCGTGGCAGTTGCTGGTCTTCTGGGGGTTGCTGATCGGCTTGGGCACCGGCTCTATGGCGTTAGTGTTCGCCGCCACCATAGCCAACAGATGGTTCGTCCGGCGCCGTGGCTTGGTCATGGGCGCCCTCACCGCGGGCTCCGCGACTGGACAGCTCGTCTTCCTTCCGCCCGTGGCCGCCCTGGCCGAAGGAGTGGGGTGGCGCGCCGCGTCCCTGCTGGTTGCCGCCGCGGCGCTCATAGCTGTCCCTGCCGTCTGCCTGGTGATGCGCGATTACCCCGAAGACCGCGGCGCACTTCCCTTCGGCGCCGACCCAGCGTCATACGTACGTCCGGCACGTGCCGTCGGCGGCGCGTCCCGGCGGGCGTTCGAGGGCCTCGCCTACGCGGCCCGGCAACGCTCGTTCTGGGCTCTGGCGATTGCGTTCGCGATCTGCGGCGCAACCACGAACGGCCTCATCGGCATCCATTTCATCCCCTCCGCGCACGACCACGGCATGCCCACGACCACGGCCGCCGGCCTGCTGGCCGTCGTCGGCATTTTCGACATAGCCGGCACCGTCGCCTCCGGGTGGCTCACGGACAAGTTCGACCCTCGCAAACTCCTTGTCGCCTACTATGTGTTCCGCGGAGCCGGTCTACTGATGCTTCCCTGGCTCTTGGCGGAAGCGGTGCATCCCAGCATGATTTTGTTCATCGTGGTCTACGGCCTCGACTGGGTCGCAACCGTCCCACCCACCGCCGCGCTGTGCCGGGAGATCTTCGGCGACCGCGGCACCATAGTCTTCGGCTGGGTGTTCGCCTCACACCAGATCGGCGCTGCGGCCGCCGCGCTGGGGGCAGGCGTGATCCGCGATGTCTTCGGCACCTACACCTACGCGTGGTGGGGCGGCGCCGCCATGTGCGTCCTTGCCGCCGTCCTCTCTATCGCCGTCAAGCGCACCCGCCATCACACGCGAATTACCGCGCTGGCCGCTGACGAGAAGGAAATTATCCCAGAGCTTCGACGGTAGAGCCGAATTGCTGCGGCGTCGGCTGTTGCGCTCGCGCGCCGAATGCTCCCCCCGCGAAAAGGTGAGGATACTTCCGCCAAGCGATATCATCGCCATATGACGATACAGCGGGAGCGGACAACCGACCGGCCGGGCGATTTGGCGCCGGCGGCTGCTTTGTTCCACAGCCTGTCTGACCCCACCCGACTGACCATCTTGCAGCACCTGACCACCGGTGAGCACAAGGTTCGCGACCTGACCGAGCATCTGGGACTGGCCCAGTCCACCGTCAGCGCACATCTTGCGTGCCTGAACGACTGCGGCCTGGTCACCTCGCGCCCGGTGGGACGGGCTTCGCTGTACTCGCTAACCACCGAGCCCGAACTGCTGGCAGCCCTGTCTGCCGCGGAGCGTTTGCTGGAAGCGACGGGCTACGCCGTCGAGCTGTGCCCCACTGTTGCCGGAAGCCGTTCCGGGACGGAGGCATCCGCATGAGCGGTCACCACCATCATGCCGGACCGACCCACCGCGGCCGACTGGTCATAGCCTTCGCCATCACCGCCTCCATCCTGGTCGCGATGGTGGTCGGCGCCTTCGTGACCGGGAGCCTTGCGCTGCTGGTGGACGCTGGACACATGCTGACCGACGCCGGCGGCCTCCTGATCGCCCTGATGGCCGCGTCGCTCATGATGCGGCCGCACACGCCGCGCCGGACCTGGGGCTACCTCCGGATGGAAGTGCTGGCGGCGGGGGCGCAGGCCGCGATCCTGCTGGCGGTGGGCATCTACGCGCTGGTGGAGGGCATCCAGCGGCTGTTCGCCCCGCCGGAAGTCAACGCGGACGGCCTGCTGATTTTCGGCATCATCGGCCTGCTGGGAAATATCGCGTCCATGTTGGTGCTCAGCGCCGGCCGGAATGCCAACCTCAACCTGCGGGCGGCCTTCCTCGAAGTGGTCAATGATGCCCTCGGCTCGGTGGCCGTGATCGCCAGCGCCGTCGTCATCGCCGCCACCGGGTGGACCCAGGCGGATGCCTTGGCCGCCATGCTGATCGCGCTGCTGATTGTGCCGCGGACCATCAAGATCCTGCGGGAAGCCGGCAGCATCCTGCTGGAAACCGCGCCGAAGGGCCTCGATTTGGAGGACGTCCGCCAGCACATCCTGGAAGTGCCACACGTACTGGCCGTGCACGACCTGCACGCGTCGCGGATCTCCTCCAACATCCCGGTACTTAGCGCGCATGTGGTGATCGAGGATTCCTGCTTCGTGGACGGCCACGCCCCTCAGGTCCTGGACCAGCTCCAGCAGTGCGTCGCCGAGCACTTCGTGGTCAGCGTGGAGCACTCCACATTCCAGCTGGAGCCCGCCGGACATCTGGAACACGAGCACCCGGCCCACGACTAATCGGGACTGCCGGCACCGGTTGCCCGCTACGGGATGGGCACCGTGCCGATCGGGCCGAAGCGCTTCATCACCATGGTCGAAGTGAGCCGCTGGACGCCGGGCAGGCCGCCGAGCGCGGTGTCATAGAGCACTTGGTAGGCGGCCAGATCGTGCGTCAGAACCCGCAGCATGTAGTCGATCTCGCCGAACAGCCGTTGGGCGTCGACGATGTTGGGCACCGCGGTGACGGCCGCCTCAAAGGCGGCGATGGTCTCCAGATCGGTCCGTCCCAAAGTCACGAAGAGAATTGCCTCAAAGTGGAGCCCAACGGCTTCCGGGGAAACGACGGCGCGGTAGCGTTCGATCGCTCCCGACTGTTCGAGGTCCTTCAGCCTCCGATGGCACGAGGAGAGGCTGAGCCCCACCCTGTTGGCGAGGTCGGTGGCACTCATCCGCCCGTCTTCTTGGAGTAGTGAAAGAATCTCCCGACTTAATGCATCCACGCCGGTAATTGTTCCACAAAAACCGGCATCTCGGCAGGAGAAGCGCAGAACATTTCACCTGTTTCGGCGTAGCATTTACGGCTGTTGGGAAAGGTCGCAGGGAAAGAAGTAGCTCCATGGATATGTCGCTGGTCCTCCAGTTTTGGGTGGTGGCGCTGCTGCTAGCGCTCACACCGGGGGCGGACTGGGCGTACGCCATCGGCGCTGGCCTGCGGGCACCCTCGGTAGCCCCGTCGGTTCTGGGAATGGCGTTCGGCTATGCGGTGGTGGTCTGCATCATCGCCGTTGGAGCGGGCGCCTTGGTCACCCAGTACCCGATGTCGCTCACCGTGCTGACCATCGCCGGCTCGGCCTACTTGATCTATTTGGGCGTGAACACTCTCGTCAGCAAGGCCGGGCAGGTTACCGCCAGCGACGCTCCCCTCGGGCATGCCCCGGCCGCCCAGTTTTTCCGCGGCGCCGGCGTCAGCGGGATCAACCCCAAGGGACTGCTCCTGCTGCTGGCGCTGCTGCCGCAGTTCACCTCGCCCGCCGGCTGGCCTTCGGCAGCGCAGATGCTCTTCCTGGGCGGACTGCATGTGGTCAACTGCCTCTACATCTACTTCGCCGTCGCGCTGCTGGCCCGTCGCATCCTGCGCTCACAGCCCCGCGCCAGTGCCATCGTCGCCCGCGCCTCCGGCGTGATCATGGTGCTAATCGGGCTGGGCATATTGGTGGAAAAGGCAGCCGAACTGCTCTGAAGCGGTCGCACAAACCACGCAGTAGCGGCGACGTCGCACCACTGCAAAAACCCCGCCGCAGTAGCTGACTCCGTGCAGGATTGGCGCCGCCAGCACGCGCCGGTCCGGGAGCACTGACAGCACTGTTGAGGAGCGCTTAATCGCGGCGGTATTTTGACTTAATCTCGCTTAGGTGTTGACATGGACGGCAGGCCTACCGGTGTTATTGGATCTTCGGTGGGCCGCTCCGAATCGCTCGTGCAGGCCCCCTCGCCTGCCCGCGGACACGGTGCCCGTCTCCCTCTCGGGATTGATTGCTCAGGGCCCGGCGCGTCTCTCGCGCCGCCAGTGTTATACCGCCGCGCACCATGCGCCTTGCACCGCCACCGGTGCGCCGATACGGCCGTTCTGTGGATTCGGAGCGTCGAACCTGACGGACAGATCCACTGGATGAGGAGATGCATTTATATGCGAGTCGGAATCATTGGCGCAGGACCCAGCGGCATGGCACAGTTGCGCGCGTTCGAATCAGCCCGGCAAAAGGGAGCCGAAATCCCGGACATTGTGTGCTTTGAGAAGCAGTCCGATTGGGGCGGACAGTGGAACAGCAGCTGGCGCACCGGTCTGGATGCCTCCGGCGAGCCCGTGCACAGCAGCATGTACCGGCACCTGTGGTCCAACGGCCCCAAGGAGTGCCTGGAGTTCAGCGACTACACCTTCGACGAGCACTTCGGCCGTCCCATTTCGTCCTTCCCGCCGCGCGAAGTCCTGTTCGACTACATTGCCGGGCGGGTCCAGAAGTCCGACGTCCGCAAGTACGTCCGGTTCAACACCGTGGCCCGCTGGGTCGACTACAACGAAGACAGCCAGGAGTTCACGGTCACGGTTGAGGACCTCGCAGCGCAGCGAACCGAAACCCATGTGTTCGACAAGCTCGTGGTCTCCACCGGACACTTCTCCTACCCGAACGTTCCGGCGTTCGACGGTATCAACAGCTTCCCCGGCGAAGTCCTCCACGCCCACGACTTCCGCGGCGCCGAGCGGTTCGCCGGCAAGGACCTGCTGCTGATCGGCAGCAGCTACTCCGCCGAGGACATCGGCATGCAGGCCCACAAGATGGGCGCCAAGTCCGTCACCTTCAGCTACCGCAGCGGCCCGATGGGCTTCGACTGGCCGGAGTCCGCCGTCGAACGCCCGCTGGTAACCCGCTTCGAGGGCCGGACCGCGCACTTCAGCGACGGCACCACCGGTGAGTTCGACGCCGTGATCCTCTGCACCGGCTACCTGCACAAGTACCCGTTCCTGCCCACCGACCTGTCGCTGCAGTCACCGAACCTGCTCTATCCGGGCAACCTCTACAAGGGCGTGGTCTGGCAGCAGAACACCAACCTGTTCTACCTGGGCGCGCAGGACCAGTACTACACCTTCAACATGTTCGACGCGCAGGCATGGTTCGCCCGCGACGTGATGCTGGGCCGGATCGAGCTGCCCTCGCTCGAGGAGCGCGAAGCGGACATCCAGTCCTGGCTGGACCGCCAGGCCGCGCTGCCCGACCACAACGCCGAGGCCGATTTCCAGACCGACTACCTGCGCGAACTGATCGCGCTGACGGACTACCCCGAGTTCGATCTGGACACCGTCTCCGCCCTGTTCAAGCAGTGGATGAAGGACAAGGAAGAGAACATCCTCGGCTACCGGGACGGCATTCACCGTTCCGTCATGACCGGCACCATGGCCGCGCGGCACCACACCCGCTGGATCAACGCGATGGATGACAGCTTGGCCCGCTACCTCCACGGCCCCTCCGAAAACATGGACACCGGAGCCCTGGCTGCCCTGACCGGAGACGCCGAGCAGGCCACCTCCCGGCGGTAGAGCCAACCTCGCACCGCGTACGACGGCGGGTGGCACGGGAGCGCTGCCTCCCTCGCCACCCGCCGTCGTCACCACGGCTGTCCGCAGTTTCGCGTCCGGTCACCCGCCGCCGTCGCCACGAGCACCCGGGACAATCCGCACCCAGCTTCCCCTTGCTGTCAGCGGCCGTCCTCGCAGGGCTACAGTGGAGCCAGCCGTCAGAATCGAGTGGCAGCGATGGCTTCCAGCACGATCACCCTGTTCCTGGCCGGCGACGTGATGACCGGCCGAGGCGTGGACCAAATCCTGCCGCATCCCGGCCCGGCCAAGCTGCGCGAAGGTTACATACGCGACGCCCACGACTACGTGGCTCTGGCCGAAGCAGCCAACGGCCACATCCCCCAACCGGCGGACCCGGCCTGGCCCTGGGGCGATGCGCTGGCGATCATCGGCGAGGCCGGCCCGGATGTGCGCGTGGTCAACCTCGAAACCAGCGTCACCGGCGACGGCCGCTTCGCCCCGGACAAGGGCATCCACTACCGCATGCATCCGGACAACATCGGCTGCCTCACCGCCGCCGGTCTGGACGTCTGCGTGCTGGCCAACAACCATGTGCTGGACTTCGGCGTTGCCGGCCTGACCGAGACCGTGGAGGCGTTGCACGCCGCCGGCCTCCGCACCGCCGGCGCAGGCCGCAATGCCGCGCAGGCCTGGCAGCCCGCGCAGGTGGACACCGGTCACGGGCGGGTGCTGGTGTTCTCCGCAGGGCTGGCGTCCAGCGGCATTTCGCCTGCGAACGCCGCCGGCCCGCACCGTCCCGGGCTGGCCTTCCTGCCGGATCTGTCCGGAGACACCGCCGCACGGTTCGTTGGCCATGTCCAGGCAATCAAACGCGACGGCGATCTGGCCGTGGCCTCGCTGCACTGGGGCACCAACTGGGGCTACGAAGTTCCCAGCGGGCACGTCCGCTTCGCCCGCTGGCTGGTCGACGGCGGGGTCGATGTGGTGCACGGGCACTCGTCCCACCATCCGCGCCCGCTCGAGATTTACCGCGGCAGGCCCATCCTCTACGGCTGCGGCGACCTGATCAACGACTATGAGGGAATCGGCGGCTACCAGCAGTTCCGCGACGACCTGCGGCTGCTCTACTTCGCCACGCTTGACGCCCACTCCCGGAACCTGCTCGAGCTGCGCCTGGTGCCGGTACGGGCCCGGCGGCTGCGCCTGGAACGGGCTGCCGCGGACGACGGCGAGTGGCTCCGTCGCGTCCTCGGTGACGCCAGCGCCGGGTTCGGCACCCGGATCAGCATGGTCGGCGACGGCTGCCTGGCCGCCGGATTGCCGTAAGGCCGGCCCTCACCCCTCCCCCGCAGACCACACACACCGGTCCCCGGTCACGATCCCGCGCACTCGTCCGCTGCGGTACCGTGGTGCGCAGGTTGCCCTTCCCGAACGAGGACAGGACCACGCCCATGGGACTGAGAAGCGCGCTGTTCGCGGCGCAGTATGACGCAGCCATGCGCCACGCCGAGCATGAGGAACTCGCCAAGCGCCGTGCAACGCTGCTGTCCGGCTTGGGCGGGATGGTGTACGACGTCGGTGCCGGCACCGGAGCGAACCTGCGGCACTTCCCGCCGTCCTCCCAAGTGACGGCGGTGGAACCCGATCCGAACATGCGCAAGCGGCTGCAGGCCAATCTTGGGTCGGCCGCCGGCAACGTCCGAGTGGTGGATGCCGGCGCCGAAGCGCTGCCGGCCGACGACGCCAGCGTGGACGCCGTCGTCTTCACCCTGGTGCTCTGCAGCGTCCCCGACCAGGCCGCAGCCCTCGCCGAAAGCAAGCGCGTGCTCAAGCCAGACGGAAAGCTGCTGTTCCTGGAGCATGTCCGCGGCACCGGAACGCACGCCACGTTCCAGGACATGCTGCGGCCCGTGTGGTCCTTCGCGGCGCAGGGCTGCCAGCTCAACCGGAACACCGTAGCCGCCATCTCGGCCGCAGGGTTCAACGTGACCGTGCGGGACGAGTTTGCGGTGGGGCCGGCGTGGCTTCCCGTGAACCCGATGGTGATGGGCACGGCAACGCCGGCCATGGGCACGGCAACGCCCGAAGGCTGAAGCGCCTCCGGGCGGGTGGAACCGTGCCATGTGCCGGTCAGTAACCGTAGCCGCCGGATTCCTTGGCGTTCTCCGCCGCGGCCTTGCCGTCTACCTCCGTGGAATCCGGGCCGGCCCCCGACTGCGGAGGATCCGGCTGCTCTTGCTTGTCCTCGTCGGCCTCCGGCTCTCGGGGCTCTTCGTCGTTTCCGGTGGTCATGTTTATCCGAATCCTCCCAGCTTGTCCTTCAGTCCGCCGAGCTTCTCCCCCAGGCCGCCGGGCAGTTTGCTGAGCAAGGCGTCGACGTCGATGCCCAGGCTGGACAACAGGCCCGAGTCCCTCTCCGTGTCCACCTTCTCGGGCAGTTCGGAATCGGCCTTGGCGGCTTGGTCCTGGTTGCCCTGCTGTTTGAGGATGTCGATAATCTGCTGCTTGTCGATCTGCATGGTGTTCTCCGATCCACGTTGATTGTCAGCGCACTTTCCACTCTCCTCACTCGGCCAAAGTGTGGCAAGCCCCGAGACGTGGCCGGTTCCCGGTGGCATACTGTTTGGACGCCACAGTGCCGTGGCTGCCCCGGGGACAGGAGCCCAAGATATGGCTGGACATTTCGAAGTGATTGATGCGCCCGACGGCGGATACCGGGTCAGGATGCTGGACGCCGACGGAGCGCTCATGGCCGTATCGGTGACCTTTCCGTCCATCCGGGCCGCCAGGAAAGGCATCGAACTCGCCCGCGAAATCGCCGGCACCGGGCGCGTGATCGACCGGTCGAGCGCCGCCGAGCAGTCTGACTCTTAGCTGGCTACCTTCTCGGCTCGTACCGCATCGCCACTGCCCCCGAGCCGAACTCCAGCCGGCTCACGAGCTTCAAATCGACCGGCTTCGATAGTCCGGCGAACAACGTCGGACCGTGGCCCGCGAGCCTGGGATGCACCACGAACTCGTACTCATCGATCAGCCCCAGCTCGGCCAGCGCTTGCGGGAGCCTCACGCCTCCTACGAATAGTCCTTTGCCCTGCTCCTGCTTGAGCTGCCGGACGGCCGTGGCCAGATCCCCGCGCACGAGTTCCGCGTTCCAATCGACCTGCTCCAGAGTGCTGGACACGACGTACTTCTTCGCCGCGTTGATCGTCTGGGCGAAGGGTTCCATCCACTCCGGCCTCGCTCCCGTCTGCGTCTGCGGCCGCCACGCCGCCTCCATCATTTCGTAGGTCACCCGGCCAAAGAGTAGGGCATCGGCCTGCTCGAGGTTCCCTACGTGGTGACGATGCAAGTCTTCGTCCGCGGGGATTACGCGGTGATCGCAGCACCCGTCCACAGTGACGTTGATGGAGTATCGAAGCGGCCGCATCCCGCAAGAGTACCGCCGAGCCGCTGGCAGCGGACCCCTCGGTCCGCGGCGCCGTTAGGTGCGGCCGCTTTCCGGGCCGAAGAGGAACTCCTCCGCGTGGGCCACGGCTTTCTTGAACGAGTCGTTGCGCAGTTCCAGCTGTTCGGGTCCGCCCTTCAGGCTCTCCGTGTACTCGGTGAACCCCGGGCGCAGCACCCAGATCCCGCCGGCCGGCGGCAGGTAGAAGACGGCGAAGGACCGGTGTTCGGAGTCGTCTTCCCAGACCGGGACCACTGCTGCGGCCGCTCCGGTGTCCACGTTGATCCACTGGGCCCGAGGCCGCGGCTGGCCCTCCTCGAAAACGCTGGGGTCTAGGAACGGAGCAGTTCCCGGCCCCCACCGCTCCTCGAACCGTTCGTGGAACACCGGAAACAGGTGATGGTCGTAGCGGCGCCAACTGGTAGCAGGCATTTATCCTCCTTCAACGGTCAAAAACGATCCAACGGCCGTAGGCCCATGAGGACGACGGCGGCCGCTCACCCAATCGGACTGCGTCTGGCGGGATGGGGTCATCGAACCCCAGGTAGACCGGGCGGCCGGAGGGAACGGGAGGGCTGGGGTGCGGACGCCGCTGCGCCCCCGGTCGTGTGGGCTCGCCCGCCCCGGGTTCGCCGCGTCGTTCGCGATCGGCGGGCTTCGGCTCTCCGGGCTCCGCGGCCCCGGGCGCGCCGGACTCCCCGGGCTCGTTGTGATGCCGGACCTTTGGGCGCCGGGAGCTGTGCCGGTCGTAGTCCGCGCGCCGCTCGGCGTCGCCCAGCACCATGTAAGCGTGCAGGATGGCCGCCGTCGTCCGTCCCTCCGTGTCCGTCCCCGCGCTGGTCTCCGTTTCGCTCGGAGCCGCTCCGCCGCCGTCGGGGTTGAGGTCCGGATGATGGCTGCGGAGCAGGGCCCGGTAGGCGCGGCGAATATCCCCGCTGCTGGCGTCCGGGGCGACCTGCAGAACGGCATAGAGATCGGACTCGTTCACGTTCACCCTCCTTCCGGCCCATCGTGGCGCGGTAAAAGCTCCGAGGATCTGCGGATCAAACAGTTGCAAGCGGCGCGGCAAGCAGTGCTATGAAAGCGGCGCGGCCGGCGGCTCCGCCGCGGAGGGACGGAGCCGCCGGCCCGGCCTGACGGATCAGGCGTCGATCATCTGCTTCCCCTCACCGCCGCTGATCTCGATCTTGCGCGGCTTGGCCTGCTCGCGGATGGGGATCCGCAGGGCCAGAACGCCGGCCTCGTAACTGGCCGTGACGTTGTCCGTATCCAGCGTGTCACCCAGGATCAGCTGGCGGCTAAACGTCCCAGCCGCCCGTTCGGCAGCCACGACGTCCTTGCCGTCGTCGATCTTGGACTTGCGCTCCGCGCCAATCGTGAGGACGTTCCGTTCCACGTCGAGGTCGATGGTGGACGGATCGACGCCGGGCAGATCCAGCTCGACCACGAACTCATCGCCCTCGCGCCACGCGTCCATCGGCATGGCAGCAGGCCGTGCCTGGTTTCCGAAGACCTGCTGGGTCAAGCGGTCCAGCTCACGGAACGGATCAGTTCGCATCAACATTGCAGCAGCCTCCTTAGTCTTATTCTCTTGTTGCCCGCTCAGTTAATCTGTTCCTTTGGGCACAGATATTATGACTCCGTACTAGAATGTTTTCAAGTCCGAAGTGGGAGGAATTTTGGCGGCAGAGAACAAGCAGCCCAGGGCGGACCAAGGGGTGTACGGCATCTCCGTGGTCAGCGACCTGGTGGGCGTGGGCGAGCAGACCCTGCGCCTCTATGAGCGGCGCGGACTGGTAGAACCGGAGCGGACCGAAGGCGGCACCCGCCGGTACAGCCGGGACGACGTGGACCGACTCCGCCGCATCGGCGAACTGGTGGACGACGGCGTGAATCTGGCCGGCGTGGGCAAGGTGCTGGCGCTCGAAGAGGACAACGCCGCGCTGCAGCGCCAACTCCAGGCGGGCAAGAAGCGCGCTGCCCGCAAAGAGCAGCAGGCGCAGGGCCAGTAAACCCGGCCTGGCCGCGTCATCGGCCGGAGAGGCAGAAGCACTGCGGGCCAACTCCTTCATTACTAGAAGGCGCGGCTACGTCGTCTCCCATAGACTCTGGACGAAACCAAGCAATCCCAAGACAGGACTCTCTACGTGACTACCGACCCTGCAGCTCATGCCCATTTGCCTCCCAGCGGCTTGACGTGGGGCATCAAACGGAGCTTCATCCGGTACATCTCCGGCCTGCCTGACGCCGCCGTGTCCGCTACAGAAGGAGCAACGATCGTCGAGTCGAGCCTCTTCAATTTCCTTCCTGACGGCGGTGCTTTCAACGGCGAGGCGGGCACCGGCGCCTTGCGCTTCCGCGGCGATGTCAGGATGACAGGTCATTCCGGGATGATGTTCGTCCAGATCCTCGACCCTTGGCTTGAGTTCACCGCCAAGGGCGCAATCCTCTCCACTCTCGCGAGCAATGAAGACGGAACCGGGAAACAACGCGTGACCTTGGGAACCCTGCAGCCGGGTGCGCCTGAGCAAGTCGGCGGGGCCTTCGTCTGGCAGGGTGTCAACGTCGCCCTCTCCCCCCAGAGCGCGGAACTCTTCAATGGGCAGTATCCGGCAGGACAGTCGATGGATCCGCTCTTCGTGAAGGTTGAGTCCCAGTCATAGCTTTGTCGTATAGGTGAGCCCCTCGACTTACTTGTAGCGTATGCTCCACCCCTCCTAGTATCGCAGTGACCTGCCGCACATTCCGCGCCCAGGCTCGTCATCAGACAACTGTCTTCAAGGAGGAAGTACGTGTCGCTCCCCACACAGCCTCAGGCGCAGCGCTCGGCACTGCGCCGTGTCGCCGCCGCCAGCCTCGCCGGAAATGCAATCGAGTACTACGACTTTTCCATCTACGGTCTAGCGGCAGCCCTCGTCTTCCCGCAATTGTTTTTCCCGGACAACGACCCGTTCATCGCCACCTTGGCCACCTTCGGAACTCTGGCAGTCGGTTACATTTCCCGGCCGCTGGGCGCCGTTGTCTTCGGCCACTTCGGCGACAAGATCGGCCGCAAACCGATGCTCGTCTTCACCCTGCTGCTGATGGGCGTGGCTACGCTGGCCATCGGTCTGCTGCCGACGTTCGAGCAGGTGGGTCTCTGGGCGGCTGTCATGCTGACGGGCCTGCGTTTCGTTCAGGGCATTGCATTCGGCGGAGAATGGGGCGGCGCCATCCTCATGGCATTCGAGTACGCTCCCGAGAACCGGCGCGGCTTGTATGCCGCGATTCCGCAGGTGGGGCCCGCCACCGGCGCGCTGCTGGGCAACGCAGTGTTCCTGCTGGTGACCCTGATGCCGCAGGAACAGCTGATGACATGGGGATGGCGGCTTCCGTTCCTGTTCAGCTTCGTGTTGGTGATCGTGGGGATGTTCATCCGCCTGAAGATCGCTGAATCCCCGGAGTTTCAGGCCACTAAAGCCAAGGGACGCGATGTCAAGGTCCCGGTTGCATCCGTCCTGCGCAACAACTTGAAGGCGGTGCTGCTGGTCGGGGGAGGCTTCCTCGGGTTCGGCGCTTTCTCCGTCGTCGTGATGACCTACTTGGTGCGCTACAGCCAGAATGACATGGGCATCCCGGCCTCCACCATGCTGACTTTCACCATGATTTCCTTTGCCATCCAGATCCCCATGATCTTGCTTTCGGGACACTTGTCCGACCGGCACGGCCGGCGCGCCCTGACTATCCTTGGTTCTCTGGCCGCCATCGCCTCCATCTTCTTCATGTTCTGGGCAGTTGCCAGTGCACAACCGCTGCTCATCGGCGTTGCATACGCAGTGGGCTTCGGCTGGCTCTACACCATCTGTTACGGCATGCAGCCAGCCCTTTTCGCCGATGCTTTTCCGGCTGAAGTCCGCTTTACGGGCATGTCCTTGGGCTACCAGTTGGCCAACGTTGTAGGTTCCGGCTTCACCCCCATGATCGCCACCTGGCTGCTGCACTCCACCGGCAACATCTACGCGGTGCCGGTATTCGTTGCCGCAACGCTGGTCATTTCGATGATCTGCCTGCTCCGTCTCGCGGTGCTGGCCAAGGTTCGCAAAGCCACAGAGGGCTCCGGCCTGCCGGACAGCGAACCCGTCGCCGCCCGCTAGGCCCCCCAACCTATTTCCGCTCGAAAGGAAACCATGCATTTCGAACACAACTCTCTGGCCCAGCGGGTGCTCTTCGGGGCCGGCCGTGCCGCCGAGAATGTGGCCCAGGAAGTTGCCCGGCACGAGGCCCGCAACATCATGTGCATCTCCTCCGAATTTGAACTCCGCTTTGCTGAAACAGCTCTCGCCGCTGTCGATGTGAAGCTATGGCATTCAGAGGTCATCCAGCACGTCCCCATTGAAACGGCGAACAAAGCCCGCGAGGCCGCGAAGGCGGCAGGCATCGATCTCATAGTCTGCGTCGGCGGTGGGTCCACCACGGGCCTGGCCAAGGCCGTTGCGCTGACCACAGGCATCCCCATTGTCGCGGTACCCACCACCTATGCCGGGTCTGAAGCCACGAATGTATGGGGTCTGACGGAGGGCGCCACCAAGACAACCGGCGTTGATGACGCAGTGCTTCCGGTCGCCGTGGTGTACGACGCCGAGCTGACCCTCAGCCTGCCTGTCGCCCTTTCCGTCTCCTCCGGCCTGAATGCCCTGGCGCACTGCGTGGACTCGTTGTGGGCGCCGCGAGCCGATCCGATTAACCAGGCGCTGGCAGCAGAGGGCGTCCGCGCACTGGCAGATGGGCTGCCGCGGATCGTGGAGAACCCGTCCGGGTTGGAGGGCCGGGAAACCGCTCTCTACGGCGCTTATCTCTCAGCCGTCGCGTTCGCCTCCGCAGGATCCGGACTGCATCACAAGATCTGCCATGTGCTCGGGGGAACTTTCAACCTTCCCCACGCTGAAACGCACGCCACCGTCCTGCCCTACGTGCTGGCGTTCAATGCTCCTGCAGCACCCGACGCCGCAGCACGGCTTTCAGCTGCCCTACAGTCCGGCTTGCCGGAGGCGGCGTCCGTCGACGGTCTCAACCCTGCGGAGCAAGCCGTGGAACTGCTCAACGCCCTGCGCACCAAGCTGGACGCACCCTTGGCCCTGAGCGACTACGGCTTCAGCGAACGGGACATTCCAGAAGCAGTTAACCGGATTGTGAAGGCAGCACCGCCGTCGAATCCGGCCGAGGTGACGGAAGCTGCGATGGCCGAACTGCTGCAGGCCGCCCTTGAAGGAACCGTCCCCGCTGTGCGGATCCCCTCCAACGCCTAGGAAAGGAGCAGCCATGATGCCGGAACGTACCGAAGTCCAGGGTGCGCAGCTCTCCCCGCAGCAGGAAGCCGTTGAGGAGCGCCTGACCGCCAATGTGTTGGCGTCGTTCGAAAACTGCACCGACCCTCGCCTGAAGCATTTGATGCAGTCGCTGGTGAGGCATTTGCACGCTTTCATCCGCGACGTGCGCTTGACTGAGGAAGAGTGGAACAAGTCAATCGGTTTCCTCACCGACGTCGGGCGTATCACCGATGACAAACGCCAGGAATTCATCCTGCTCTCCGACGTCCTCGGTGCTTCAATGCAGACCATCAACGTCAATAACGAAGCCTTCGGTGACGCCACCGAGGCGACGGTCTTCGGGCCCTTCTTCGTCGATGACGCCCCGGAGATCCCGATCGGCGGCGACATCGCCGGCGGCGCCCCGGGCCAGCCCTGCTGGGTCGAGGGCACAGTCACGGATACCGACGGCAAACCCGTTCCCGGCGCACGGATCGAGGTCTGGGAAGCCGACGAAGACGGGTTCTACGACGTGCAGTACTCGGACGAACGGGTAGCCGGGCGCGCGCACCTGTTCGCGGACGAAGAGGGCAGGTACAACTTTTGGGGCCTGACTCCCACGCCTTACCCCATCCCGCACGATGGGCCGGTGGGCAGCATGCTCGAGGCCACCGGGCGCTCGCCGATGCGTGCTTCCCATCTGCATTTCATGGTGACCGCCGAGGGTATGCGCACCTTGGTGACGCATATTTTCGTGACCGGCGATGATCTCCTGAAGTACGACACGGTTTTCGGCGTCAAGCAGTCCCTGGTTAAGAACTTCGACGAACAACCCGTCGGCACACCGACGCCGGACGGACGGGATCTCGGCGGCAGGGCTTGGGCCAGGACCCGCTTCGACATCGTCCTGCCGCCGCAAGGCCTCAAAACTCACTGACCGATTTCGGCCCCTAAGCCGGTTCCCTTCCGAAAGGTCCGGCAACGAAAGGAACATGATGGACAAGCAGCACACGCACGAGGAGACGTTGGCCGAAGGCCTGGAAATCCGCAAAGAGGTTCTCGGCGCTGCACACGTGGAGAAGTCCATGGCGAGCGTGAGCGAGTTTGCACGACCTATCCAGGAACTCGTCACCGAATACTGCTGGGGAGCCACCTGGTCGCGCCCCGGTTTGGAACGCCGCGACCGCAGCCTGATCAACCTTGCCATGCTCACCGCGTTAAACCGCGGACACGAGCTTTCCGTACACGTCAAGGGTGCCATCAACAACGGTGTCACTGCGGAGGAAATCCGGGAGGTGCTGCTGCAAACGGCGATTTACGTTGGTGTGCCCGCTGCCTTGGAGTCCTTCCGCATCGCCGAAGCCACGCTGAAGGAGATGAGCGTTAGTGTCTGAACTGACCAGACCCCGCATCGGCTTCATCGGCCTGGGGAATATGGGCACGCCCATGTCGCGACGGTTGGTCGAAAGCGGTTATACGGTGACCGGCACCGACCTCGCCGAGGAAAACCGCAGGCGGCTGGCTGCAGCCGGTGGGATCGCGGTGGAGACCGCGATCCAGGTCGCGGACGCCTCCGACGTCCTGATTTTGATGCTCCCGAATTCCAACATCGTTGAATCGGTCCTGCTGAACGACGGCGTGGCCGCTGCCTTGCCGGCAACGGCCACCATTGTGGATATGAGCTCCTCGGAGCCGCTTCGCACGCGGGCGCTGTCTGAGCGGCTCGCCGCCGACGGCGCGGCTCGCCTGGTGGATGCCCCGGTTTCCGGCGGCGTGGGCGGCGCGGAAAAGGGGACGCTGATCATCATGGCCGGAGGCGACGGCGAGATCGTCGAGAATCTCTCTCCGGTGCTGTCGGTTCTAGGAAAGGTCCGCCACACCGGACCGGTGGGCTCGGGCCACGCGCTGAAGGCGCTCAACAATCTGCTGTCCGCCACCCACCTGCTGGCCACGTCGGAGGCTATGGTGGCCGGCCAGGAGTTCGGTTTGGATCCCCAGACGATGCTGGACGTCTTCAACGGCTCTAGCGGCCGCAGCGGTTCCACCGAGAACAAGTGGCCGAACTTTGTGCTGCCCGGCGGCTATGACTCTGGGTTCGGTCTCGGGCTCATGCTCAAGGACATGCGCATAGCCACGCAGTTGGCCGCGGATATCAACAAGCCATCCCGGCTGGGCGAACAGGCGGTGGCACTGTGGGGGAAAGCTGCCGACGAACTCGACGGCACTGCCGACCATACCCGGATCGCCCAGTGGGCCGGGCACGGTTCAGGCTCCGCAGCCTAAGCCTGGCTTCCAAGAGGCCATAACGTAGAAAGGGTGCCTCCCGGTCATCAAGCCGGGGAGGCACCCTTTCTACATTTACCTTGGACGACGGGCTGCGGAGCCGCATGATCTTTTTTCCGTCAACGCTGCCAATGAGGATGTCGTCTACGACTTCCAAGGCCGTGGTGGGATTAGTGAATCCGGCGGGATTGCCGGCGGCAATCCTTTCTGCGCTGAAGTCAACGGTATCGATCTCCACCACCTCGTAGCCGGGAGCGGGGACCACTCTTCCGGTTTGAAAACCCCTGAAAGTTTCAAAGTCCTCGATGTCCTGCCCGGTCGCCAGCAAGGTTCCCCGGGCCGTCCAGCGGAGGTTGTCGGGCATGAAGTCCAGCTCCAGAGTCTCCGGCTGTCCTCCGCCGTCCATGTCGAACCGTCTCACGTCCCTGCTTCCCCAGCCGGCTACCCGTGGCTGATGACCTGGTGCAGCTTGGCCGGCCCCTCGGCCTCGAATTCCCGGGTCTGGCGTTTGGTCTCCGCTTCGTAGGTGTCCACGTCGCCTCGATGCCGGGCGATCAGTCGCTTGCGGGCGGCTGGAGCCACATGGCAGAGCCCGGGAACATCTGGGTTATCGCGGCAGTCGACGCTGCCGGCTGCCGGCGCAACGGCACGCAGGCTCTCGCCGCTCAGTGCGAGTCCTTTGCTGGTGTACCGGCGACGGGCTTCGCCCTCGCAGGCCGGGCATGCCATTATTGGAGGCGCCGGTGACCGCACGAAGAGCTCGATATCTGATCGACATTCGGTGCAGCGGTAGTCAAACAGCAGGCGTCCCATCAGACGATTTCCTGCAACGGCCCGCCGAAGTCTTCCCAGTCGCGCGGATCATGCGCGATCCAGAGGTGTGCTTCTTCGGTGTCCTGCAGCCGCTTGAGCTTGGCGATGGAGGCCCGTTCCTCGTCATAATCCCAGTCGGAGGGATCGACTTCGTTCCATTCGACGGCCTCGCGCAGGTGCACGGTGTCGCCAGTGAGGATGATGTTCTGGGAGGGCAGCCGGACCAGGGCACTCAATTCGCCCGGTGTGTGACCGGGAGTGTGGTGCATGACGATGGACCCGTCGCCGAAAAGATCCTGGCTGGGAGCCTGAACCGTGTTCCAATCGAAATCCTTGACCTCGTCAGAGAAGTCAGAGGGATTGAAGAGGTGGGAGGTGGACGGGCCATGGCCCGCCTGCCACTGAAGCTCCCCTGGACCGGCATAGAACTTCGCCTGTGGAAACAGGTAGAGGCCGCCGGCATGGTCCGCGTGGGTGTGCGAGAGAATCACATGCGTGATGTCCTCGGGGCGAAATCCAAGTTTTGCCAGTTGCCGATCTATGCGCTGCTCCGGATTGCCGATGATCATGTCGCGTTCCGGCCGGCCTTCGGCATAGACGAGTCCTGGATCTTCGCAAACCAGCGGGTTCATGCTCGTGTCGAACAAGACCAGACCCTGCTGATGTTCGATGAGGTAGGCCGGCAACGGAATCCGGACGGTGCCTTCCGCGCCGACCACCAGATGGGCCGCGTCAATGTCCATCTTCGGGGAATCGAGTCCCCACATGCGCTGGTTCGTCCCCGGCGTCCGTGATTGCTGTGTCGACAGTTGCGTAGCTTGCGTCATTGCGTGCTCCTAGCTGAGGTTGATCCCGGACAGCCATTTGAGGACCGGTTCCAGGATGTCTTGCGTGTTGCTTTCAAAAATGAGTCCGTGCCCGTTCCCGCCGATCCCGACATCCCCCAGCCGGAGGTGGGAAACATCGGCCCCGGCACCCTCAAGGAAAGAGACCGTTTCGGCATCGTTGCCGGCACGGCCGGAGGCTTCTCCGGAGACCACCAGCACCGGCAGCCCGTCCAGTGGTTTCGTGCCGGCTTCGGATGGAAAGGGCACGGCAGCGACACCGTGGGCAAGGCGCCCGCGCGGACCGAGGTCTTGGAACGGCGGGCCGATGGGTTCCATTGAGACGACGGCGCGGATGCGTCCGGGGGATCTGGCCGCCGCCAGCCAACCCCCGGCTGCGCCGGCCGAGTGGGTGGCGAGCACTGCTGGGCCGGTGCGTTCGAGCAGGTCACCGATCCGCCGTGCATCCAGCTCCTGTCCCAGCGGCGTGTCCAGGAGCATGCCGGCAGAGGACGCCACCAGGGCATCCAGCTCCGCCCCGCCGGGCTTCCGCCCCCACGACCATGCGGTGTTACCCGCCGCCGTTCCTTCCGGCACGAAGACCTTGGCGGCGCCGGCATAATCCGGAAATCCAGTCCGTGCGCCAAGACGCTCCGGATCGTACGGCGAGCGGCCGTGGCCCGGCCTGTCCAGCAGATAGACGGGAAAGCCTGCCTCGACCAGCCTGGGTGCCCAGCCCGGTGCCTCCGAAGAGACCCCGAGCCAGTCTGTGGATTGCCCGCCGCCGCCGTGCACCAAGACCCAAGGGACCTGGTCCGTTCCCTCCGCCTGGGCTTCCCACTGCACCCATGAAGGCCCCAACTGCCAGGCGCGGTCGCCGGATTCCTGCACGTCACCCGGGAGGAAGAACCCGCCGGTCCGCACCGTCCGTGCCAAAGCATCGTGGTGCGGCACGGCGGTTCGTTCAGCCATGGCGGTCCTAAGTCTGTGCCGGCACCAGGCGTACGGGCACGTAGTCGTGTCCGAAAGCCTGGTAGTTCACGGTTTTGCGGGGCTCGCCGACCAGCTCAATCTTCTCGATCCGCTCGACCATGGCCCGCAGCAGCGTCCGGGCTTCCAGCCGTGCCACCTGATTGCCGGCACAGGTGTGGATGCCGAAGCCGAAAGACAAGTGCCCTCCCTTGAGGTCGCGGTCAACGAGGAACTCGTTCGGCGCATCGTACTGGCGCGGGTCGCGGCCGGCGCCGAGCCACATGGTCAGGATCTTCGCGCCCTCCGGGATGCGGACGCCGCCCAGAACGGTTTCCTTGACGGCATGGCGTCCCCCATAGCGGGACGCCGGGTAGTAGCGGATGGCTTCTTCCCACGCGTTATCCACCAGTTCAGGGTTGGCCCGCAGCTTCTCCCACTCCCCCGGGTTGTCCGCAAACGCACGGATCATGGAGGCGATGGATGCCGTGGTGGTGTCGAAACCGGCCGCAAAAATGGATTTGAGGATCTGCTGCGCGGTGTGCTCGGAAATCTTGCCCTCGTCTGCCATGGAATAGAGCTGCCAGCCGATTCCGCCCTCGCGCTGCAACTCACGGGCGGTATTCTTCTCGACCCATTCCATCGCCTCGGCGCCATTGGACAGCTTCTCGGCCTGCAGGTCGCTCGGCGGACCGAAAACATTGAACACGGCGTCGCCAAACTTGAGCAGCAGCTCGCGTCCTTCTTCGGGCAGGCCCAGCACGTCCGGGAAGACCTTAAGGACATACTTCACGGAGAGATCATCGTAGGCGTTGATCTCGGCCGGCCCGTTAGCGAGCATTCCGTCGATCAGCGCTTCGGCCTCCGACTTAAAATACGCGGACATCTTGGCCAGGTTCTCCGCGTCGAAAACCTTGAATACGGCCGATTTGGATGCGGTGTGTTCCGGCGGATCTTCCAGGATCAATGTGCGAGGCCGGAAGGGCGATGGTGCATAGAACGGGCGATCGGTGGACGAGAAGGTCCGCCAGTCCCGCAGCGCCTTTTGAATTTCCGCGAACCGTGTGATCGCGTAGTAGCCGTATTTCTCCATGAAGACCACGGGAGCGATCTCGCGTTGTTCGCCGTCGTACTTGTGAACATTATGGAGGGACTCGAGAGCGAAGGCATCGTAGTCGGAGACAGGCGCCTCGATGATGGTTTCAGTCATGATGGGTTCCTTTGGGAGGTTCTGCGGTTATGATCCGGCTTGGCGGGCCACCGGAGGAATGCCTGTGGTCATCCAGTCGAGGCGGCGTTGCACTCCGGCCTGCGCCATCTCCGGGTGCGTTAGGACAAAGAAATCGTTGCTGCGGATCGCTTCAAGAACCATGTCGGCCACCTCCGCCGGTTCAAGTCCGACTTCCGCCGTGGTGGAAGCCAACCTCTCCATGACAGCCAACCGGCCCGGTTCCGTCGCTGCCGGCACATCGGCCGGACGGTTGCGTTCGGCATCCGTCATGCGCGTCTTGACAGGTCCCGGTGCCAGCAGCGAAACACCTACCTTGCTGCCGGCTGTGCGCAATTCAATTTCGAGTGATTCGCTCATGCCGAGCACCGCGAACTTGGAGGCGCAGTAGGGAGTCATGGTCGCGGTTCCGGAGTTAAACGCCGCTACGGACGCCGTGTTGACTATGTGTCCGCCACCGTTGGCTTCGAGGATCGGCAGGAACACACGGCAGCCGTTGAGCACACCGAAGAAGTTAACGTCCATCACCCAGCGCCAGGCCTCTTCGGGAATGCTCAGGAAGCTTCCACCGGTCTCCACGCCGGCGTTATTGCAAACGACGTCGATCCGGCCGAAGGCTTCCAGCGTCGCCGCAGCGAGTGCTTCCATGTCCGCTATCTTGCGGACGTCCGTCCGGACACCGATCACTGTTCCCAATCCGGACAGTTCCCGGACGGCGCTGTCCAGCGCGGACTGTTCGACGTCCGCGATAGCCACGGCCATTCCCTCCCGGAGGAAGCGCTGGGCCATGGCGAACCCGATACCGCTGGCCCCACCGGTCACAACGGCGGTTCTTCCGGTGAGGTCCTTGATGCCGGGCACCGTTACCACGCTCCAATCAGAGAGGGGGTTTCGAGAGACTTGGGGAACATGAGTCGCTTGACCACATAGTCCTCGTCGGTGGTGAGCCGGCGGAGCTCCTCCATGTCCTGCTCCAGCCGCACCGGATCCGAGGAGTGGTACACCATGCGCTTGTTGTTGCTTGCGGCCGGATTGACCACGTCCACAAAGACCCGACGGCGTTCACGGGCATAGTCGTCCAGCACGCTCTCCCTCGCTTCCCCGTTGACGACGGCGGCAAGTGCCTCCGAGAGAACGTAGGTGTCGAACAGTCCGCTGGTCAGACCCAGTCCTCCGGTCGGGTTGGTGGCGTGGGCCGCATCGCCGGCGAGCAGAACTCGTCCCGATCGCAGGGTTGCCGCGGCACGCTGGTGCATGCTGTAAGGCGAGTAGGCCTCTACCACGACGTTCTCTGGGTCCTGGACGATAGAGGCGAAGAAACCGGGCATCCGGTCCTCGACTTCGTCAACCGGCAGGGACGCGTCCTCGCAGTACGTGTAACGCCAGAGCCCGGTGTCGCCGCTGTTGTCGATCTTCGAGATGATCGCGCCGAAACGATCGTCAATCAGCATGGTGGTCTGTCCATAGCCCGCTGACTCAAACGGGTAGCGGATATTCGTGGCCACAAAACGCTCGGGCCAGGTGAAGCCCTCGAACTCGATGTTCTGGCTTTCCCGGACTGCGCTGCGTGCTCCGTCCGCGCCGATCAGCCAGGATCCAGTGAAGCGAGCCTCGCCCTCGCCGGTTGTGAAAGTGGCTGTGACCTTCTCGGCGTCCTGCTCAAGGCCCACGAATTGGTGCCCCCAGTGCATCTGGGCGTGCGGATGCTTGGCCAGATGCTCAAGCGCCAACTCGGCCAGCACATTCTGTCCCATATGCAGATTGTGCGGGTGCTTGACCCTACCCTCCAGCGACCGCAGACCATAACGGACTTCTTCGCCGGTCTTGTGCACCTTATAGGTGTAGTCCTGCTTCAGGAATCCACGTTGCACAGCGTCCTCGTAGAGGCCCAGCCGTTCCAGGCCATCCAGCACCGACCAGTGGTACACCATGGCCCGGGGGGTCTGTGCGATGGCTTCGCCGCGCTCGAAGACATGCACGGGCACTCCGGCCCGTGCCAGGCCTAAGGCATTGAGGATCCCAACCGGGCCGCCACCGACAACGAGGACTGGCTCTTGTTCTTTTTCGCTCATCTTGTGTCTCCGGCCTTGGCTAAAGTTCGAGTTCGAGGACGTCGGACTTGGCGCGGGAAACGCAGATCATCATCATCTCGTTCGCCTCCTTCTCCTCGTCCGTGAGAATGGAATCGCGGTGGTCGGCTTGGCCGCACAGAATGCGGGTTTCGCAGGTGCCGCAGGTACCTTCCATGCAGGAGAAAATCACCGGAGCCCCGGCTTCCTCCGCAACCTCCACGATGTTGCGGTCTTCCGGGACCTCGATTTCAATCCCGCTCAGGGCAAGCTTGACCTTGAAGGTGGACTTCGTGGCGTTCAGCGCCTCGGCGTCCTTCGGGGCGAAACGCTCCAAGTGGAGCGTTCCCTCGGGCCAATGGCCGGTAGCGCCCTCGAGGGCGCGCAGCAGTCCTTCCGGACCGCAGGCGTAGATCTTCACCTTGTCCCGGGGGTCGCCCAGCAGGTCGGCCAGGTCGGGGAAGCCGAACTCGTCGTCGGGACGGATGTTGACCTTGCCGGGGTACGTGTCCGCGAGTTCTTTCCAGAACGCCATGGACGTCCGGGAGCGGCCCATGAATGTCAGCTTCCACTCGGCGCCGGTGCGTTCCGCTTCTTCCACCATCGGCATCATCGGGGTGACGCCGATGCCGGCTGCGATGAAGTGGTAGGCCGGGGACTTCACCAAGGCGAAATTGTTCCGCGGCCCGGAGACCTCGATGACGTCGCCTTCCTGGAGTTCCTCGTGCACGAACTTGGAGCCGCCCCGGCTGGCCGGCTCATTAAGGATGCCCAGCCGGTATGTTCCGCGGTCGTCCGGGCTACTGCAGAGGGAATACTGACGGCTGAGGCCGGAGGGCAGGTGCACTTCGATGTGCGCCCCCGGCTCCCAGGAAGGCAGGCCGGCGCCGTCGGGATGGACTAGTTCCAGTTCCGCCACGCAGTCCGAGGCAGCACGTTTGGCACGGACCTGCAATGGTGTGCGGGCGAGGGCGGTCTGGATACGCTCAAGGGTTTGGGCGGTCATGTTCTTCTCCTTACTTACTTCTCGAACCGGATCCGGACATGGCTCCAGCCGGTCCTCAAGGGGCGGCCGTTGGATACCGGCTCTGCCGCAAGTTCGAAGTTGCTGGTTTTTTCGATGATCTGGCGGAGCATCGTCTGCAGCTCGGCCCGGGCAATCGGCGCGCCCATGCACTGGTGCGGTCCGTGGCCGAAGGTCAGGTGCGGGTTCGGCGCACGGTCGGCAATGTACTCATTGCCGCGTTCGAACTTCTGCTCGTCGCGGTTGGCGGAGTAAACATTGAGCCCCACCTTGGCGCCCTCCGGAATGGTGATGTTGTAGGCCTCGACCTCTTTGGTGGTCCTGCGGCCGGTGTGGTGCAGCGGCGGGGCGAGCCGCAGGAGTTCCTCGACCGCGGACTCGATCAGCTCCGGGTTGCTGCGCAGTTCGGCCTGAGCCTCCGGGCGGCTGCCCAAGTAGGACATGATGGACCCGATGGCGGCCGTCGTGGTATCGGCCCCTGCGGAGAACACTTGGACTCCGATGGCCACAGCTTCCTCATGGGTTACCGGCCGGCCTTCGGGCTGCAGTTCCAGCACTCCTGACATGATGTCGATGCTGGGGTCCTGCGGATTGACCCGGCGGTCCTCAATCAGAGATTCCACCGTGGGGTTCCACAGGTTCTTGTTGACCTCGCGCATGGCTTCGATGTCATGTCGGACGGCGTCGGCCTTCGCCAGGCTGGCTGCCATCGTCTTCCATGCATCGTCGGGAAGCAGCATGAACTTTGCCAAAACCTGCTGCGGAACGATGGCGCCGAACTCCTCGATCATGTCGGCCTCTCCGGCCCCGATCAGCGGGTCGAGGTTGCTTGCGACGATCTCTTCGATGTCCGGAACCAGCATGGCCACGCGCTGAGGGGTGAAGTACTGGGAGAGGAACTTGCGGAAGAAGGTATGCGTCGGCGGGTTCTCTTGGATGGGGATGGACCGCATGAACTCCGGAAACTCCAGGAACGGCTGGCCGCTGGCATAGGTCCGCCAGTCGCGGGAGCCTTTCTGCACATCCTGATACCGCATGAAGTCGTAGAAACCGTCGTAGTCGCTGGTATAGGCCAGCGGGTGGTCGGCACGCAACCGGTCGTATTCGGCAGGGTAATCAGTGACCTGAATGGGGTTCCAGTCGTCCTGGATCCGGGTGTTTGCTTCGACGCTCACGATGTGGCCTCCTTGCTCATTTCTTGTGATGGGTATCACCGCTTGGCAACCACAGTAAGGTGACGGGCACAACACAGCCATATTTTCCGGACAAAATGAAGCATGGAGGCATACGATGAAAGTATGGACATACGCCACATCCGCTACTTTCTGGAGATCACCCGGCAGGGGTCCATCTCCAAAGCCGCCAAGGTCCTGCAGATGACCCAGCCGCCGCTGAGTGCAGCACTGAAGAACCTTGAAGACGAGCTTGGCGTGAAGCTCTTGGAACGAACGGCCCGCGGCATCGTGCCCACCCGGGCCGGTGAGTTGCTGCTGCAAAAGGGCGCGCGACTGGTCGACGAAACGGACCAGCTCACCCGCGAACTCAGCCGGCAGGGCAAAGGCCTCAGCGGCATCCTGCATCTGGCCGTCATCCTGCCCTTCGCTTGGGCATACCTGCCGCGAGTGCTCACGCGGTTTGGAGACCTGTCTCCGCACGCGGACGTCACGTTGACGGATGTGGAGCCGGGCACGGTCACCGAGGGGATCCGTTCCGGCAGACTCGACATCGCCATCGTCGCCACGGGCGCCCCGGAAAAAGTGCGCACCATGTACCAGGACGACCTGGTGATCGAACCGATCTCTAAGCTCTCGCTGTCGGCGGTACTGCCCAACAGATTCAAGGACGCGCCCAAGCAGGTTCCGTTGGACGACCTGATGGATGAAACCTGGCTGCTGCCCTCCCCAACCATCCGGGTACCGGGCATCACTGAAATGATGGTGGACTACTGGCTTGAAAACGGACTCTCCATGCCGCGGATGAAGTCCGTGAGCAGCCTCCAGACCACGCTGCCGCTGGTAGCCGCGAACATGGGCATCAGCATCATGCCGCCGGAGATCCAGCAAATCGCCAAGACGACGGTGGTCACTCGTGACATCAATCCGCCACTTCCTCCGCTGCATGTGGTGGCACTGTGGAGTTCCCAGCGGGAGCTCTCCGAGGTCGGCACGAAGTTCGTCGAGGTGCTGTTGGGCCCCCGGGCGAAGCGCCCGCGCTAACCGGGGCAGCCGGTTCACCCGCTGGCGCTGCCAGTGGAGAGCACGGAAACAGGATCCATCTCGACGCCGGCTTGGTACTGGTCGTTGAAGATCTCGACTCCCTCCGCCGTTAGCCGGGCGGCCGCCTCCTGCAGGACATAGCCACCGCCATCGGCAACTAGCGCGGCACAGGGCAGGTGCAGCACGGGAATCCGGGCGGTCCGGTCGGGCCATTGCCGCACGTCTACGATGCTGACCGTCGCGCCGCCCTCAACGAATGCCATCCAAGGATCCGCAATGAGGACCGACAGCATGCCGTAGTGCCCCCGCAGCCTGACCTGGCCACGGAACTTGAGGACCGTTTCACCCTTGAGCGGATGGGGATTTCCGGCGTCGGACGTGAAGCGGAAAAAGCTGCCGTTGACTATCGCGGCGCCTTCGTCCGCGGACACGGATCCGTCCGGAAGCCGGGAAATGTAGTTGATGAAACTGCGTTTAATGCCCCAGACCAGACCTGCGGGCGGGAGGTCCCCGCCCGCAGGCTGTTCTCCGGGCTCCAGTGCGGAGTTCACGGTGTCCCTACAGGGCAAGCTTGAGCGGACAGCCGCCCTTGGAGCGCGATACACAAATGAACATGCTCTCGCAGCTGGCCTTTTCATCGTCCGTCAGGATGGAGTCGCGGTGCTCCACGCTGCCCTCAATGACCGGCGTTTCACAGGTGCCGCAGGTGCCTTCGCTGCAGGAGGACAACGCTGGCAGGCCCGCGTCCTGGGCCACCTCGAGGATGGATTTGTCGGCCGGGATAGTCAACGTGACGCCGCTGTCCACGAACTCGACATCGAAGGCAACATCGCCGCTGGCGTCGATTGCCTTGGGCACAAACCGCTCCACGTGCAGGCTGCCGGCGGGCCAGTGCGCCGATGCTGCCTCCACCACGTTCAGCAATGGCTCGGGTCCGCAGCAGTAAATCAGCGTTTCCGGCTGGACGTCCTGCAAGTAGCCGGTGAAGTCCACGCGGCCATCAGTGTCCTCCGGAACAATGCGGACCCGGTCGCCGAAGGGCTCGAGCTCATTCAGGAACGCCATGGTGGCCCTCGACCGTCCGCCGTAGACCAGTGTCCAGTCGGCACCATCGCGTTCGGCCTGCGTGGCCATGGCCAGGATGGGGGTGATCCCGATGCCGCCGGCAATGAAGACGTACTTCCTGCTGGGCTGCAACGTGAAGTTGTTGCGCGGCTGGCTGACGGTCAGCGTCCCGCCTGGCTCGACGGTTTCGTGGATTGCCCGCGACCCTCCGCGTCCGTTCGGATCGTTCAGCACGCCGATGCGCCAGCTGTCCTGCTTGCCGCCCGGGGTGCAGAGGGAATACTGCCGCACGAAGTCCCCGACGTGCACGTCGATGTGCGATCCCGGCCCCCAGCCCGGCAACCGAGAACCTGACGGGTCCTCAAGCGTCAGCGACAGCACGCCGTCGGATTCCTGCCGGACTTCCCGCACACGCAGGTCAAGGGTCGCAGCTGGATCCGACGGAAGTTCAACGAGATGCCCGGGCGCATTCGCCGCAACATCCCATTCCACGGCGAGGCTCCGGCGCACCGGCAGCAGTGCCATCCGGATGAAGTCCAGATCCCAGTCCTTGGCCGGGCGCAGGCTCGGCAGGCGCTCAAAGAGTACCTTCAAACCGGTGGCCCCCTGGACCCGGGCCAGCGGCTGGCCTAGGCAAGTGTGGCGTCCCTTGGTGAAGGAGAGGTGGTTGCGCGGGTCTTCCCGGTGGATGTCGAACTCGAAGGGGTTCTCGTAGTAGCCGGGATCGGTGTTGGCGCTGGCTAGGGCGATCCAGACCATGTCTCCGCTCTTGATCTCCGCACCGCCGATCGTCACGTCCACGTTGGCACGGCGCGAGGCGAACGTTGACGACGGACGGCGTCGGACCGTCTCGTCGAAAACCGCCTGCCACAGCGCTGGATCGGACTGTGCATCGGTGAGCGCGGCAGGCGTCTCATTGAGGAAAATGACCGCGTTGGCCATTGCCTGTGCGGTGGTGTCCGTGCCTGCCGCAGAGAACTCCCCCAGGTGCAGTGCGATCTGGGCCTCGGAGAGGGAGTAATTACCCTCACGATCCTTGTCCCGCGCCATGACTGAAATCAGGTCGTCCGCTTCGCTCTCGCGCCGCTCGCGAACAAACCCGCGCAGCACCAGTTGGGCGGCTACGTAACAGTCCCAGACCTCGGTGCGGCGAGGCTCCGGCAACGGCTCCTGTGCGCTGGCGAGGATTTGGAAGAAGTCATCGCGCAACTGACGCATCATCGGTTCGAGCTCGTGGGGCAGATCCATCAACGCCATCAAGGTCTGCGTCGTCAGCTCCAAGCAGTAGGCGTCCATCAGATTCGCCGCGCCGTCGGACTCGATGCTGTCGATGATGCGGTGCGCACGTTCCTCGATCTGCGGGCGGAGTGCTTCCATCCGTGCCTGCAGGAAGCCCTTCTGGGCCACGCGGCGGGCGATGGTGTGCCCCTGAGGATCGGAACCGACGAGGATCCGGGAGATCAGTTCGGCCGGCATGGTAACGGCGTGCTTCGCCGGGACGGTGATGAGTCCGGCATTGCTGGCGCTGGAAAACTTCTGCCAGTCAGGGAGGATCATCTCGGCATCCTCGCGGCGGGTGACCACCCAGGCGTTGAGGTAGGGGTAGAAGAAGGTAGGGGTGCCCTCGCGAACGTCGGCGAAGTGCCGTGCGGGGTCGCGGTAGTAGTCGTCGCCCATCGCGTCGAAGTCAGGGGCGAGCGGCCCGCGTTCCCGGATACTGGTGGCATCGATGCTCATTAAAGAATTCCAATCAGAGGGCCGCGGACGCGGCGATGGTGGAGAGTTTTTGGAAGCGCAGCACGTTGTCGCCTTCGTCCATCACGCCGGCGGTCAGGCAGACGAAGGTCATGTCGCGTTCGGGGTCGATCCAGAAGAGAGTGGAGCCGGCGCCGTAGTTGCCATGCGTGCGCGGGCTGGTGAACGGCCCGAAGAAGGACGCGTGTGTGCCGGTCCCGCTGAGCGAAAAGCCCAGGCCGAAGTTGCCCTTCGGTTCCTCCCAGCCGCGCGAGCGCGCGATCATGGCGTACAGGTCGTTGGGCATGTCACCGGTCTGCAGCGTGGTGGCCGCATCCAGGACGGCAGGCGCAATGAGTTGCCGTCCGTCGAATTCGCCCTTGCGACGGAGCATTTCGGCAAAGGTGAAGACGTCTGCGGCGGTGCTCACCGAGCCCACCCACGGCATCTCGGCCTCCTGGTCAACTACCTCGTTGAGGATTTCCACATCGCGTGCGGAAAGCCAACCGTCGTCGGGAATGTAGGCCTTGAGCGGAACAATCCGGTCGTTCCACTCATCCAGCGGACCGAATCTGGTGTCGTTCAGGCCGAGCGGACCGAAAAGGTTCTTATCGGCCAGGTCGCGGAAGGAATCTGCTCCGTAGACGCGGCGCAGCATTTCGCCCATCAGCGCATGGTTGACGGCCGGCGAATAGGTCAGATTGGTGCCCGGCTCGTGGATGACATCCAGGTTGCAGATGGCCTCTATCGTGTTGGCCAGGTTCCCCAGCTGCTCCGTGGGCAACGGTTCCGGCGTGGCAGGCATGCCCGAGCGGTGGGTGAGCAGGTGGGCCAGGTTGACCCGATCCTTGCGCAGCATGCGGAAGCGCGAGGGGCCGAAGAACTCCGGAATGATATCCACCACGCGGGTACTCAAAGCCAGCTTGCCCTCACCGAGTGCCTGGTAGACAAGCGCGTTGGTGAACGCCTTGGTCAAGGACAGGACGCGGAACATGCTGTCCCGCTGCATCTCGCGCTTGGCCGCGCGGTCGGCCCAGCCGAGCGTGGCGTCGAGGCCGACTTCGCCGTGCCGGGCGACGATGATGCGGGCGCCGTCGTAGTTACCTGCGCTGATGTCGTTGCTGATGGTGGATTCGAGCAGTTCGAGGGTTTCGGGATTCAGTCCGTGGTTCATGATCGGGCTCCTGAAGGTCTTAGGAAATCTAAAGCAGAACAAAGGCGGGAAGAACGACGGCGGCGGGCAGCCGCCGTCGGACTTTGCGGCAATGCGCGGGGTGCTACATGTGCAGCCCGCCGGAGGGCGAAAGCGTCTGTCCGGTGTAGTAGGCGCCGGAGTCGCTGGCCAGGAAGAGCAGCGTTTCGGCGATTTCTTGCGGAGTGGCCGGCCGCTTGATCGGCTGCATGCCGATCAGCATGTTGGTGATTTCCTCGGGCTGCTGGCGGAACAGCGGGGTGTCCACGGCGCCCGGTGCGATCGCGTTGACCCGGATATTGAAGGGAGCCAGCTCTGCTGCGGCGCCGCGGGTCATGCCCAGCACCCCGGCCTTGGAAGCCGGGTAGTACAGCGGCATCGGCACGCCGAGCAAGGCCGCGGAGCTGGATACGTTCACTATGGCACCGCCGCCGGTGCGCTTGAGCAGGGGCGCGGCGGCGCGCATGACGTAGAACGGGCCGAAGAGGTTGATCTCCAGGACACGGCGGAAATCCTCGTCGGTGATATCGCCCAAGAAGTCCGGGAAATACTCCTCGCCGGACTTTGCCGCATTAAAGGACCGAACGTTGGACTCCACCAACTTGTCGTTGGCGGCCTTGTTGGGCGCATTGACTCCGGCTGCATTGATCACGACGTCCAGCCGGCCGAACTCGGCATCCAGCTTCGCGAAGGCATCGTTGACGGCAGCACTGTTAGTCACGTCCAGGGCTATGGCCATCGACCCGTGGATCTTTGAGAACTCACGAGCCAGTCCTTCTTCGGAAACGTCCGCGCCCACCACGGAAGCGCCTGCCGCGGCAAAGGCCTGCGCAGTGGCCAGGCCGATACCCGACGCCGCTCCGGTGATGAACGCTACTTTGCCGTCAAGGTTCATTGCGTCCTGCCATCCTCCGCCCTCAATAGGCGGTTCAAAATGTGATCGAAGCCACCAGTCTTGCATCTCATTAGACAGCTGTCCAGCGAATTTTCGGATAAGGATCCAAAAATTATTCGCCAGTACTATTGCCAGACACCTGTCTATCGGTATGCTGATCTGGCTCCAGCTTTATGAGGCACATCACACCCGAGTGGTGCCTTCCCGTACCTGCGGCGTTTCCGATTGCCCTGAGCATCGCAAGCCGACACCCCCCTTTTAACGGTCCCGAAGGACCTCTCGTCAGAGGAGAAATATGTCTGCTCCACCAACTCCGGCCGCCACCGCCGGGCTGCAGGAAGCCCGGGGAACTCTTCCCTGGAAACGTGCAGGAATGCTGATGGCCATCACGTTCTCAGGCCTCCAGATGCTCAATGAGATCGGTGCCATGATGGCGATTCCGCTCTACCAGTCGATGAGCTTGGAGTTGGGACTGACACCATCCCAGGTCTCCTGGGCGTTGTTGTCCACCTTGTTGATGGGTGCCGCTTCCATTCCGCTGCTCTCCAAAGCCGGAGACGTCTTTGGCCACCGCAAGGTCATGATCATCTGCATCCTGGGGATCTTGGCCGGCTACATCATCTCCGCGTTGGCCGCCACCTTCGCGGTGCTGGTCATCGGACGGGCTCTGACCGGGATCATGGCCGGTCAAGCCTTAGTCATTGGCATCATGAACGACCGGCTCACCAACTTCGACCGGAAGAAGGCCATCGGCATCATCGCCGGTGGACAGGCGATTGGCGTCACCTTTGGATTCGGCTTAGGCGGCCTGATGGTCGTCATGGGTGCAACCTGGCGGACGACGTTCTGGATTGGTGCAGCGTTGACCGTCCTGAGTCTGGTGGGCATGCTGCTTTGGGGCTCAGACTCCGATGCTGTGCTGCGCAACCGGGGAACAAAACAGCGGATCGATGTCACCGGCGTCGTCCTTCTGGGGCTCTCGCTGACCGCTATCTGTGTCGGTGTCAGCCAGAGTTCGGCCTGGGGCTTCACCTCCCTTCCCACGCTGGTCTGGGTGCTTGGCGGCATCGCAGGCCTGGCCTTGGCGCTGATCGCCGAATCCCGGAGCAAGCAGCCGCTCGTCGACATCAGCCTGCTGCTGAGTACGCGGCTACTGCCCGCTTACCTCGTGTTCGTCTCGCTGGGCGTTGCCGGCATCATGATGTTCAACTTCGTCATGGGCTGGGCACAGACGCCGGCAGCACTGGCCGGCTATGGCTTCGGCCTGAATCCGTTGATGGCCGGCTTCCTGTTCATCCCCATGACCGTCGCAGGCATCGTCGTCTCGATCCTCATCCCGCGCCTGCTGCACCGCATGCCGCCGCGGGCACCGCTGGCCGCCGGCGCGTTCCTGCTGATGTTCTCCTTCATCTGGCTGTACTTCATGCACACCCAGATGTGGGCCGTGATCGCCGGCATCCTCTTCTACGGCATCGCGTACACCACCGTGCTGACCATTGCCATCTCGATCATTGCCGCGGAGGCACCCCAAGGCAAGGGGGCTGGTACTGCCTCCATCTACGTTGGAATCGCGCTGTCGGCCTCGTCCATCGGAACCGCAATCTACGCGGCGATCATCGGGCTGGGCACCACCCCTGCCGCACCGCTGCCGCCGGCGGAAAACTACGGTATCGGCTTCCTCACCGCTGCCATCGTCTGCTTGGTTGCTGTAGCGGCCGCATTCGCCCTGTCCAAGAGCGTGCGCCTGACCGAAATCGCCACCCACTAACCTGACGCCAACATGATCGAGCCCGGGATGGCCAGCTGTTCACGCTGCGCAATCCCGGGCTCGTTCTAGGTTCCTCTGCGGACAAAATCCAGCCACTGGGCTGCAAGGACCTCTCTGAGAATGGACATATCGACGGGACGCTCCCGGATCACTGAGAAAAACAAGGTGCGGTCCAAAGCCATTTGCAGCGTCAACAGGTGCAGTCGTGCCTTCTCGTGCTCATGGGCAGCTGGGAACCGGCTAAAGATTCTCGGCATGACCTTATAGCTGTTGCCGAGCACATTGATCCACGTCTCGGTAACCAGCTCATCATTGGCCAGTGCCTGTTCCATCGTATTGAAGTCGCTGGCCCTCGTCCGCCATAACTCCATGGTGCTATCAAGCCAGTCCATAATCATGCTGAGGTCCGGGTTCTCCAAAGTGTCCAACCGGTGATAAGCGGCCAGCACCTCAGCTTCACCCCGCAGCATAAGTTCTGCTACTACTTCTGCCTTGCTCCGGAAATATACGTAGAACGTTGCCCTGCTTGCGCCGGCCGCCTTGGCAATGTTCTCCGTCGTGGTCTCGTTATAGCCGCGGCTGCGGAATTCTTCCTGGGCTGCCTCGATTAACCGCTCCCGTGTCAGCTGCTTTTGTACTTCACGAAGGGACTGGCGCGGCGCCCTCGTTCGGACGCCGTTGCTGTAGGCAGCTTGACCTTCCGGGTCGTGGTTCTGGGCTTCGGTCACACCCCCCAAGCTACCATTCGAAACCTTTCGGTTCCGGCGCCTGAAGGTGCCGAGAATCCCGGATTTACTGCTTGAGCGTGAAGGGAAACTCCGTTGCCGTGATCTACAAACAGAGATGCCTCGGCCCGTATGGGACCGTCTGGCCCTCGACGAAGAGCAGGATCCAGATGCCCAGATCGAAGGCCTTATCCAGATTGACCTTGTTTGCTCTTCGTGAGCGCCTAATAGTCCAGGTTTATCGCGGCGGTCAAGGTTCCGCAGTCGGCAAACGGTGCGTTTGTCAGACTGAGGGTTGCAGCCCCGGGGGCCTCATGGCCGAATCGGTTGTGCGCGTGGATGGCAAGCGGCAGCAGTTCGACGTAGGTCGCAGTCGGCTTTGGCCGGGTAACGACTCACACTCCGCCATATTTGTTGACGTATCAACCAAACGAGGGTACGGTAAATGCATACGCATGAAGTTGCGGCGTAGAGCAGTTGCATACCGCAACTGCTGATGCAGCGCATAATCGCTGCGCAACCATATGAGGAGGACCAAGCCATGGGAAAACTCGAAGGCAAAGTTGCTATTATCACCGGCGCGGCTCAGGGCATGGGTGAATCCCACGCGAGGCGTTTCATTGCCGAGGGCGCTAAGGTGGCGTTCACCGACCTCAATGAGGAGCGCGGGCGTCAGATCGCGGAGGAACTGGGCGAAAAGGCGCTCTTCCTGCGCCATGATGTCACCTCGCTGGCCGATTGGCAGAAAGTCGTGAAGGAAACCGAACAGGCCTTCGGCGCCGTCAACATCCTGGTCAACAACGCAGGTATCCTCGGCCCCATTTCCGCCACCGTGGACCTCAGCGAAGATGACTACCTCAAGGTGATCGCAGTAAACCAGAATTCGCAGTTCTACGGCATGAAGACCGTCATTCCGCTGATGCAGAAGGCCGGAGGCGGGGCCATCGTCAACATCTCCTCGACTGCCGGAATGGTCTCCGTCGTCGGCGCGCCAAACCTTGCCTATGTAGGAAGCAAGTTCGCCTCACGCGGCATGACCAAACATGTGGCCCAACAGTACGGCCCCGACAACATTAGGGTGAACTCCGTGCACCCCGGCTACATCAAGACTCCGATGATGGAGGCCGCGACCGATGAGACCGGCGGCGGCATTGCGGACCAGGTTCCGCTGCGTCGCATGGCGGACCCGAGCGAGGTATCCAACCTCGTCCTCTTCCTGGCCTCTGAAGACTCGTCTTACATCAGCGGCATGGAGCACGTTATCGACGGCGGCCTTACCGCCTCCTGATTCACCGGAAGCAGCTGCCGCAGGCCGTGCCTTATCGGTGTACCGGACAGGCACGGCCTGCGGCTCTGTGCATGACCGGGAGCTATTCGGAAGGCTCCCGGGACGTTTGGCAGAGCAACCCGGAACTGCGGCGGCAGCCCAACCCATGCATCTGGCCACCGCGTCGACGCGGCCGTTGCCAGGGTCTTTGGTTCAGGCCTATACTCGCGCCCACAGCCCAATCGGGGAAACCTCCGGGACCTTTGCCCATGGGGCGTCCCGCCCGTCCGGACGGGACCGTGTTCTGGACTAGCAGAACAGGAAGATGCCATGACCAAGTACTTGTTCCAGGGAAAGTATGTGGGCGAGGGAATCAAAGGCCTGATGCAGGAGGGCGGTTCCAAGCGACGCGAGGCCGTGATTCAGGGCTTGGAATCGGTGGGAGGCTCGCTGGAATGCATTTACTACGCCTTCGGGGAGACCGACGTGGTTGGTGTCTTCGACATACCGGACGAGGCTAGCGCCGCCGCGCTGTCCTTGATGATCAATTCAAGCGGGGCGGTGGATTTGCGCCTGACACCGCTGATGACGCCCGAGGTGCTGGACGCGGCGGCAGGCAAGACACCGTCCTACCGTGCGCCCGGACAGCAATAGAGCGGTTTACGAAACCTAAGTCCGCCGAAAAGCGGGCCGCCTACCGGTGACCCGTTCCAGCCACCGCTGCCCGGCGGACTGCACCGCCCAGTTCAGCCTCAGCGTGGCGAAGGCCCAGCGGAAGCGCCGGACAAAGGCCCCGGGTCCGGTGAAGATGCGGCCCGCCGCGCCCACGCGCAACCGCCGATCAAACCGAATGTTCGCCCACGGGGCCAGCTGGAAGCTCAGGTCCAGGTCGTCGTGAATCCCGGCCTGGTGGCGGTGGATCCCCGCGGCACAGCGCTGCCAAGCGGTGCGGCGCATGGCGAAGTTGGACCCCCACACCGGAATGCCGGCCAGCGCTGCACCGGCGCCGAAGCGGTAGCCGGAGGAATATGCGGCAGACGCCAGCCAAGCCACCGGTCGGGGCAGGTCGTAGAACCGGCCCGGACCGGTCAGCGCATCCAGACCGGGGTCGGCGAAGGGGGCGCCGATCCGGGCCAGCCAGTCCTCCGGCGGACGGGTATCGGCGTCGCAGCGGACAATCACCTCGCAAGCGGCCGCATCGTAGCCCGCTGCCGCTGCGGCCGGGATCCCGCGACGCGGTTCGGTGACCACGCGCGCGCCGGCGTCTTGGGCCACCTGGGCCGAGCCGTCCGAGCAGCCGTTGTCCACCACAATCACCTCATCGGCGGGACGTGTCTGCCGTGCCAGCAGCGCCAGGCACTCGGCGAGCGCGGCGGCGTCGTCCAGCACCGGAATCACCACGGACAGGGAGGGGCCGCTCTGTGGCCGGGTCGCGTCAGCTCGCGGCACCGCGTTCATCGCCTATCGCCGTGACCACTAACCAGACCGACGGCCACCGCTGCACCACGACGGCGGCCGCTGTGGCTGCGCCCGCCGCGGCTTGGCCGGTTCTCGTGGCTGTGCCGCTTGCGCCGGGAACTCACGGCGACGGCGGCGCCGAGCACCGCCCCGATGAAGTTGGCGGCCAGGTCGCCGATGGTGTCGTCATAGCCCACGCCGATCTCCGGGGTGATGTACGTGTGGCCCAGCCACTCCCCCAGTTCCCACACCACACCCAGCGTCACCGTCACGCAGACCAGCACCAGCGCCGGCAGCAGTAGGGGCACCAACAGTTCCGCCCGCAGCAGTTCCGCCACCAGCAGCGCCACCATCAGGCTGGCCAGGGCGTGCATCACGGCATCCAGCCAGGACACCCGATGGTAGAGGCCCACCGCGCTGAACCACCCGGCCGCCAGCAGCACCAGTTGTCCTACCGCATCGACCGGCCGGCCCAGCAGGTACCAGCGCAGCAGCCACTGCCCGCCGCAGACCAGCAACATGGCGGCGGCCGCCGGCCAGCCCGCCACCAGCCAGGACGCCGGGACCAGCACCGCACCGAGCAGCCGGCCGGCGTCGGCCGGATACCACCGGTCCTGCGCCGGACCGGGCCGTTTGCCCGGCGTGCTCACCGGATCCCCGCGTACCAGATCAGCAGCATGGTGACCAGGAATCCCACCACGTAGTTCAGCCAGAGGAAGCGCTTCCAGCCAGCGTTCGCGGCGGCCGATCCGGCGTCGTCAATCCGGCCGAAGCGCAGCACGTTGAGCAGATAGGGCAGCACCAGCAGGGCCGCCAGCGGACCCGGCCAGTCGGTGGCCAGCATCAGCAGCCCCGCCGCGGCGTAGCCGGCGGCGGACGCCAGCACCGTGCGGCGGGCGCCCAGCACCGTGCCGATCGATCCCAGCCCGGCCTCGCGGTCCGGGACCACGTCCTGCACGGCGCCGAACGCGTGGCTGGCCATGCCCCAGAGGAAGTAGGCGGCCAGCAGCGCCCACAGCTCCGGCGTGAACTGGGCGCCGGCCAGCACCAGCCCGTAGACCGCGGGCGAGACAAAGTGCGTGCTGGAGGTCAGCGAGTCCAGGAACGGCCGCTCCTTGAAGCGCAGCCCCGGCGCGCTGTAGGCGTACACCGCGGCCAGCGAGACCAGCAGCACCAGATTGGAGGCCACGCTGCCGGCCACGGCCAGCACCACCACGAACGGCACGGTGGCGATGGCGCAGGCCTGCAGGATGCCGCGGTGTCGGGCCCGGTCCACCACGGCGCCCTCGGCCCCGCCCTTGCGCGGGTTGAGCAGGTCGGATTCGTAGTCGAACACGTCGTTGATGCCGTACATCGCCAGGTTGTACGGGATCAGGAAGAAGATGGTGCCCACCACCAGCAGCCAATCGATCCGGCCGGCGGCCAGCAGGTAGGCGGCGGCGAACGGGTAGGCGGTGTTGACCCAGGACACCGGCCGGGACGTGATCACCAACTCGCGGATCATCGGCTACCCCCTCCCCTGCCTGGTTTGTCAGAACGACGACGGCGGGGCCCGCCGGTGATCAGCAGCCAGACCGAGGGCAACAGCAGTGCGGCCCCCAGCGGGTACGCGAAGTCCTCGACCGGGGCCAGCCCGATCCGCAGCCCGGCCAACGCGTGGCCGCCGTAGTCGAACAGGCCGGAGGCAATCATCACGTTGTCGAACACCGCGGTCAGCACCCACAGCGCGGCGATGGTCAGGCCGGCGGCCGCGGCGGCTCCGCGGGGCACCCGCCGGGACAGCAGGGCGGCTGCCACGACGGCGACCGCCAGGCCCAGGAAGATCCAGTTCAGCTCCAGGAAGTTCATGCCGCGCCCCCTGCCCGCGGGCCGCCGTCGTACTCCACCAGTTGCTTGTCGGCGCGGCGGGCCGTGCGCCGGTGCCGGCCCCAGGCCAGCAGGCCGGTGAACAGGATCATGGTCTGGTAGCACAGGAAGGCCAGGAAGAAGGCTTCCTCCAGCGGCAGCTGCGGGCCGAGCATGAGGCCGGTCATCAGCGGCGACTCCCGGTGCAGGAAGATTCCCAGCGAGATCGCCCAAACGTCCCAGGCCAGGAAGTAGACCAGTCCGGCGGCCATCGTGACGGCTGCCGCCAGCGGCCGGGCGAAGAAGAACAGCTTGTAGCGGGCGTCCAACAGGGCCATGCAGCCCAGCAGCGCCACCAGCACCGCGAGGTAGATCATGCGCTGCTCCCCGCGGTGTCGGCGGACGGCAGCGTGGCAGGCGCCGAGTCGCCGGGCTCCGGCAGGGCTCCCGGCGTCTTGATCCCCTGCACCGCCTTGAGCACCAGTTCGGCGCTGATCAGGCACATCGGCACGCCGATGCCCGGCCGCACCGAGCTGCCCGCGTAGTGCAGCCCTTCCACCTTGCCGCTCCGGTTGCCCGGCCGCAGGAACGCGCTCTGCCGCAGCGTGTGCGCGGCCCCCAGCGCGCTGCCGCGCCAGGCGTTGAAGCCGTCCACGAAGTCACCGGGCCCGTAGGTACGGCGGACCGCAATCCGGCCGCGCAGGTCGGAGACACCGGCCCAGGCAGCCAGCTGATCGATGGCCGCGTCCGCCACCGACTCCACGATGGCCGAGCCTTCGCCGTCGTCGCCGCCGGACCCCCACTGCGGCGCCGCCGGGGTGGGCACCAGGATGAAGAGGTTTTCGTCCCCCGCCGGTGCCACGCCGTCGTCGGTAGCACTGGGCTTGCACACATAAATAGAGGTTTCAGGCGCCAGTGCGCGGCCGGCCTGAATCCGGCCGAAGTTGTCCTTCCAGTCCCGGGTGAACAGCAGGTTGTGGTGGGCCAGCTCCGGCAGCTTGCCGCGCACGCCCAGGCAGACCAGCACCGCGCTGGGCCCCGGGTCGCGGCGCCGCCACACCGGTTCCGGGTGGCTGCGCAGGTGGGCCGGCAGCAGTTCGGTCTCCACATGGTGCAGGTCGGCGGCGGCGACGACGGTGCGCGCCGGCGTGCGCTGCTGGGCGCCGGCGGCGTCGGTCCACACCACCGCCTCGCAGCGGGCCGCCTCTCCCGACGGCCCGGTGATGATCTGGCGGACGGTGGCCCGGGTTTCGATCTGGACGCCGGCCTCGCGGGCCAGCCGCTCCATCGCATCGACCAGCGCGGCGAACCCGCCCTTCGGGTAGTACACGCCGTCGTCCAGGTCCAGGTGGCTCATCAGGTGGTACATCGCCGGGGCGCGGAACGGGCTGGTGCCCAGGAACACCGCGGGATAGCCCAGCACCTGCTGCTGCCGCGGCTCGGCGAACCGCTCGCGGACGTAGCGGTCCAGGCTCCAGCCCAGCAGCTTGGCCAGCCGCGGCGCCCGGCGCAGCACCTGCGGGTGGGCCAGGCCCCGGAAGCTGGCGAAGTCGTCGTACAGGAAGTGGTCCTTCGCCAGCCGGTAGGTTTCCGCGGCCTCGTCAAGGTAGCGGCGCAGCGGCGGCCCGGAGCCCGGCTGCAGTTGCTCGAAAAGCCCGACGGCGTGCTCGCGGCCGGAGCGGACCTCCGCGGGCTCCGGATGCCCTTCGAACCAGGCCCGGTAGGCCGGGTCCAACCTGACCAGGTCCAGCTGCTCGGCCGCGCTGGTGCCCATCAACCGGAACCAGTGGTCGATCACCTCCGGCATCAAGTACCAGGACGGGCCGGTGTCGAAGCGGAAGCCGTCGCGCTCGTACCGCCCGGCCCGGCCGCCCAGGCCGGAGCGCTGCTCCAGCAAGGTCACCCGGTGCCCGGCCTTGGCCAGCAGCCCGGCCGTCGCCAGCCCGGAGATGCCGCCGCCGATCACCACCACGGGCTTCTCGGCGGTCCAGCGCGGCGGCGCGGCCGGCCCCATCTTCACCCGGCGCGCGGCCAGCCGATGTTTGAACGAGGTCAGGCTCATCAGGCAGCGCTCCGCCCACGCAGCCGCTGCCGGGCCAGAACCCGCAACGCGATCGCCGCCTTCTGCGGTGTGCCCACCCGGACCCGGCGGGACAGCAGCTCGTCCGCCGGCACCCGCTCCAGCCGGTTCACCAGCGCACTGAATATGGCGTGGGCCAGCTCCACGGCGCTGCAGGCGCCGGGCGGGAGCAGCGGAATGCCTTGCCGGGCCGCTGCCAGATCGTCGCGGATCTCGGCCACCAGCTTCAGTTTCAGCGCCTCGTCGAGGCTGCCGGCATCCGCCCGCGGGAAGTAGCAGCGGCCCAGCTCCACGTTGTCCGCCGCCAGGTCGCGCAGGAAGTTCACCTTCTGGAACGCCGCCCCCAGCCGGCGGGCGGCCGCGGCGAGCTCTTCGTCGCGGCCGGGAACCGCCCCGGGCATCGACTGGAACACCCGCAGACACATCAGTCCCACCACCTCGGCGGAGCCGTAGATGTACTCCTCCAGCGAATCGTCGGTATGTTCGGCCACCGTGATGTCGGCGCGCATGGAGGCGAAGAACGGACGGGTCAAATCGGTACCGATGCCGTTCCGGCGGGCGGTTCCCGCGAACGCGTGCACCACCATGTTGGTGCTGTAGCCGGAGAGCATCGCGGTCTCGGTTTCCCGCTCGAGCCGGTCCAGCTGGTCCCGCACGGCCGCGGCATCCAGGCCGGCCGCGGCGGCGGCGCCGTCCACTGCCTCGTCGGCCACGCGCACCAAGGCGTAGATGTTGGCAATATCCCGGCGCACCTCCGGGCCTAGCAGCCTGCATGCTAGGCCGAAGGACGTGGAATAGGCGGAAAGAACGACGCCGGCGCTGCGGCCGGCAGCGTCGGTATAGCGCAGCAGCGGGTTCAGTTCCATGGCCCTAGTTCCCCCTGGTCAGCACGTGCATGCAGACCCCTTCGAGGTCGGCCCGGGCTGCGGAGTGCAGCGGCAGCCTCCGGGATTCCTGCAGCGCTTCGTCCACCAGGCTGCGGGCGAGATCCTGCGCCCGGGTGTCGGCGCCGCAGTCCTTGAGCGCGTTCCGCACCTGGTCGGCTTCCGCTTCTCCCCGGCGGAAAGCCGCCAGCAGGTCATCGAACCCGTCGGCCTCTGCGGCAAAGGCGGTCAGCACGGTGCGCTTGCCTTCGCGGAGATCAGACTCCGCGGACTTGCCCGTGGTGTCCGGTTCGCCGAAGGTTCCGAGAACGTCGTCCACGATTTGATAGGCGACGCCGACGCGGCGGCCGATCGCTGCCAGTGCGGCGGCCTTGTCCAGCCCGGCGCCGGCGAGCAGCGCGCCCGCCTTCAGCGGGGCCTCGAAGGAGTAGCCGGCGGTCTTCAGGCTCTCCATGTCCAGTACGTCCTGCAAGTCAGGCCGGTCCATTGAAGCTGAGAACAGCACATCCTCCAGCTCGCCGGCGGCGGACGCGAACACGGCGTCGTGCACGGTGTCGGTCAATTCTTCGGCCTGCGGCAGGCCGGCTGCCGCGCGGCCGGCCAGCCGCAGCGCCCCGGCGAGCAGCAGGTCGCCGGCGATGATCGACGCCGAGTGGCCGAAGTGCTCGGCGTCCGGCGTGGACAGCCCCTGGTCCGCGGCGTGGTCCCGGTAGTGGGCGCCGATGGTGGGCTGCCCGCGGCGGACGAAGTCGCGGTCGATCGCGTCGTCGTGCACCACTAACGCGGTGTGCAGCAGCTCGAACGCGGCAGCCATCGTCGCGCAGCGCTCGAGTTCCCCACCGTCGAAGGCGGTGTAGGCCAGGTGCACCATCCTGGGGCGCAGCCGCTTTCCGCCGACCAGGGCCGACCCGATGTGGTCCCACATCGGCGGGAAGGACCGCGAGATCCTGCCGGCCTGGGCACGGTTCCTGTCCACGAAGTCCCGCAGCTCCGCTTCGACCAGTGAGCTGAACCGTGTCCAACTGCCATTGTTTATCGACGGCGGGGCGGGCTTCCACCTGGTGGCGTTGACGGTCATGGCGGACCCTTCCCGGTGAGTTGGGGGACGCCGTGCTGCTCCCCCTCCAGCTCTGCGATGCGTTGCTCCATAGCCTGCACCACGCCGGCCAAATACGTCACCACCGCTTCCTGCTGCGCAGGCTCCATGTCCCGGACTAGCTGATCGGTCTGCCGGATCATCGGCATCAGCTTCGACATCACCCGCCCGGCCGCATGGGGCTCCGGCTCAATCAGCATGCTCCGCCGGTCTAACGGATGCGGCGCCCGCCTGGCATGGTCGGCCCTCACCAAGCGGTCCACCACGGTGGTTACTGCGGCCGTGGTGATATGCAGGGCGTCCGCCAACTGCGACGGCGTCATCGGCCCCTTGGTCATCAGGTGCTGCATGGCCTGGAAGTCCGTCTCGTTGGTCCCCATGGCGCGGCGCATCTGGTACTCCACCACGTCGTTGAGCACCAGCACCTTCCGCATCAACACGGACGCGTCATGCATCTCCTGCCGTCTCGGCTCTTCACCCTTGCGCAAATCCCAACCCAACTGATCATCAGAAAGTTTAGCTACATGATGGTCTAATGAAGTTGCTTTGTCGAGGCCTCACTGAGATCCGGGGCCGTAGCCCTAAATCTGTTGAGCCGCCGGTTGGGAGCGTTCCGCACTTTCGGACGCTGCATCCGCACAAGTGGCGCGGTGCGGGCATTAGCGACAACGCTTCGCGGCACCCCAGCCGCGTTGTCATCGCGAAAGATGTGGGCTCCGTGGTCAGTACGGAGTTGCTGCATTTCTCTGGCCTGCTGGTAACTGGTTCATGGCTTAAGGCTCGACGCGCGCCGCCTCTGCAGCCATGCGCTCCGGCAGACGGCGCGACAGACGCCGAAGTACACTCCTCAGACACCTCCGGGACGCTGACGGCAACACTCACCGAAGCGGCCCAACCGAAGGAGTTCGTCGCCTATTGTGGCCTAGCGTCACAAACCTGTGGGCGGCAACGCGCATGCGCTTATGCTGCCAAGAACCTGTCAAAGGATATCTCCAGCAAGTCACGCCGTGGACGTTCCGCAAGCCGGTCTGGCACTTTCATGAGCTTTTGCCCATGCCGCTCCTTCAGCCCATGTTGAAGCATGGGGCCATCAATTTCCGACAGCAGATCCGGGCGAATATGAACAATTAGGTCCGGGCTAATCCCCAAAATATGAGCGTCAAAAGCGGCATGGTGAATCTTACAAAGAGCGACGCCGTTGACTACTGAGGCCACTCCGCGTTCGTCGGAGTCAGGCACAATATGTGCTGCATCCAGTAGAACGCTGTGCCCGAGATTGCACACCGCACAACGAGTTTCATAGGCATGCAAGACGGTCGACCGGAACACTGGTTGGTGCAGGCGCCGCTTCGTCTCTACGCGTACGTATCGACGGATGGCTTCTTCCATGACGCTTTCCTGATTGACGACTGCTTTCTCGACATTGGGAGCAATCGCGAACTGATGCAACTCAGGTTCTTCCCACAGGACATATATGGGATAGACGACCTGGAAAACAGCAGGGCCTAAACCGACTCCTACGAACCATAGAAGCGGCAACCTGTTCTCCATAGCCACTCGAAGCGACCGGTTATCCCAAGAGTCGAAGTCAGTACCCTGCCACTTATACCTCAGAACGCCATCTTCCCCCATGGCGTCCTCGTAAGGGCGCTGCTGACCAGGTCGACGATAGACCGTCTGAATTGAAAGGGCAGCTTGGAAGGCTTTAGGCTTGTGGATTCCGTTTTGCGTTGGCTGAAGCCGGAATTTTTCCCCATCGAGTCTAAAATCCAGAATTTCTTCGCGAGTCAACCATTCAGCGCCGTCATTAGTTCTCGCAGCTAACCATTGCATCGCTTCATGGCGAACGCGCCACTCAATGCCCCGACCATCTGGGTGCCCTATTTCTTCACGCATGGCTGCTCCAGGTTCCTGCCGATACCGAAACAGCTTCCACCATGCCCAAGCTCATGTGACACCTTTTCACCGACAGCACTCATTGGGCCAGGATTTCACAGCTTGAACGAGAAACAGGGCATTTCACGTTCCCAACAACCACTGCCCATCGGACGTCGCGCCTTGCCGGTTCTACCGTTGATGGATTAACACCGAAAAAGGTCAGTTACGCGCGGCGGCCTGACCTTTGAAGTCTGGTTTGTCTGTCAGGTCGGGGGCGATGCGCAGGACGACGTTGCCGACCTTGCGACCGGTCTCGGCGAAGCGGTGACCTTCGACGATGTTGTCGAGGTCGTAGGTTCTGTCGATGACTGCGCGGTATTGGCCGGATTCTGCGAGGTGGACGAGGTGTTTGAGGTCGTCGCCGGAGTACTTACTGCTGACGATGACCTGCATGCCGCTTTTCCGGGTGCGGCTGGGTGCCCGGAGTATTGCCTTGAGGTCGCCGATCACGAGCAACAGGGAGCCGCCGGGATTGAGCGAGGCCTCGACTCGTTCGAAGGGAGCATTACCTACGCAGTCCATGATGACGTCGTAGGTTTTGCCCTCCGTGCTGAAGTCGGTCTGGGCGTAGTCGATCACCCTGTCGGCGCCGAGTGAGGCGACGAGCTTGGCGTTGGCTGCGCTGTTGACACCGGTGACGTGCGCCCCGAGTTGTTTCGCAAGCTGTACCGCAGCCGTTCCGACAGCGCCCGAAGCGCCGTTGATGAGGACGGTGTCCCCCGGCTTGAGGTCGGCGCGGTTCAGGTAGCCGCGGGCGGTGAGCCCGCCAAAAACAAGGGTCACGGCTTCCTCGAAGCCCATATTGCGGGGTTTGACGGTGATGGCGGCGTCCTCGCGCAGGCAGACATATTCGGCGTGGCCCCCGAACTTGGACCCGAGCATTCCGATGACCATATCACCAGGGTGAAATTTGGTAACCTCCGGTCCCACGGCCGCCACCACGCCCGCAAAGTCCATGCCAAGAACCTGATTTCGCGGCCGGAACAGACCCAGGCCTTTCGCGGCCAGCAACCCGAGACCTTTGGGAACGATGCGGCTCCGGGAACGGTAGTCGGCGGCGCTCACCGTGCTCGCGTGGACTTTGACCAGCACGTCACGAGGCCCGGGCGAGGGCCTCGGCACGTCGCTCACACTGACCACCCCCGGCGCCCCAAACTTCCGGTACACCGCGGCCCTCATCGGGAAGCTCCTGCCGCGAGTGCCGTGGACTTGCCGGACACACGCCGCGTAGGTGCGGACCGGTGGGCGCGGCGGCGAATGAAGTACTCGGCGACTGCGAGGTTGAGCAGCCAGGCCGCTCCGAGGAGGACCGCCCTGCTCAGTTCATTGGTCGGTCCGACCAGCAGGATCCAGGGGATGCTCACCAATGCCTGAGTTCCGGCAGCGATGCCGATGGCATAGCCGCGGGCCATCCAGGCGCCGTGGCCCACGAAGTCCCGGCGCCGAAGCGCGAAGACCCCCAGAACAATGCTCGCCGCCATTCCCGTGCCGAAGACCAGCCGAAGGACCAGCAGGATCACGCCGTCGTCGGGTGGCAGATCGTAGAAGACGGCCATCCAAAGGCCGGACAGGGCCGAGAGCAGTCCGGCGGGAATGAGAATCATGCCCGCGATGCGGTGCCAGTTGCGCCTGCCGCGCTGACCTCGCCGCAGCGAGGGAACAAACTGGAAGGCGCCGAGCAGGCTGTACACGATGACGGCGGGGATGTGGATCAGCACCGGGACCGGCGAATCGAAGAAGCGCTCGTTGGCGGGCGTTACCGCGGCACCGCTGGCCAGTTCGGCCAGTCGCAGCGACCCGAAGATCACCGGGATGATGCTGATGAAAATCAGAGCAGCCGGCACGAGCCAGCCGATGCGGGAGCGTTTGACGTGCGTGGCAGCGCTTGGGGTGTCTGTGATCATGGCCAGATCCTCGAGTCATAGGGTGTACGGCGTATACCTCGTAATCGATACGGTAGGTGTACGACGTACACTTGTCAACAAGAATTTTTTTGAACCCGACAGCGCTTGGGATGCGGACCAACGAGACGCCCGTCGTCTTGGACTATATGAACGCGCCGGGGAGCCGCATGTGGGGGCTTCACCCAGGAGGTGTTCGGCGCCTCGCAAAGGGCCCGGTGGGCGTGCCGCCGGCGATTCTGCAGATGATCGGATGGACCTCGGCCCGGCGCTGACGCGGCGGGCCGCAAGTTCACTGCATTTTGGCGGCGTGGATGAAATCGCGGATCAGGCCGATGTCCTTGACGCCGCGGCTGGATTCAACGCCGCTGGAGACATCAACGCCGTTCGGTCGGAGAGCGGTAATTAGCGTGCCGACGTTGGACGGCGTCAGCCCTCCGGCCAGCAGCCAGAATCCGCGCGGCGGCTGAGCCCGGATGGCGCACGCGTCGAAGGTGACCCCGGCACCGGGCTCAACTGCGTCGAGCAGGATCCGCCCGGTCTCCCAGCCCGCTTTCTCATCGGCCGGGAGCGCGCTGTAGGCTTCGGCGGAGAAGGCGCGGAGGGTGCGGAATCCGGCGTCCTCCAGCAGCCGAAGGTCACTGAGCGGTTCGTCGCCGTGCAACTGGACGGTGCTCACCGCGGCGGCGTGGGCGGTCTCGATCACCTCGTCGATGGGCTGATTGCGGAACACGCCGACCGTTTCAACGCCCGCCGGCACGTCATCGCCGAGCGAACGCGCCAGTTGGGCACTGACGGTGCGCGGGCCGCCCGGGGCGAAGACAAATCCGATGGCGTCCGCGCCGGCATCGACAGCGGCCGCGACCGCTTCGGGGGTCCGCAATCCGCAGATCTTGACGTAGGTTTCAGCCATTATTCCTGCCCATCCGTGCCGTGCGTATAGGTGTGCATTTGCTCGCCGTCCGGGCCGAAAATGCTGAGGATTTCGACGCGTTTGCCGTCCGCGGATCCCATGCTGTGCGGCACGCGTGTGTCGAATTCGGCGGCCTCGCCGGGCTCCAGCACCAGATCCTTCTCCCCCAGTTTCAGCCGCAACCGACCGGAGAGCACGTAGAGCCAGTCGTAGCCGTCGTGGACACGCTGCGGCGGCATGGTCTTGCGCGCGGGGTAGGTCATATTGAACGTGCGGGTCGGCGAGCTGGGCGGGGACAGGCGGACAATCTGCACGCCGTTGTGCATGGTCCGCGTGGGTTTGATTCGCGGATCCGGCACTTCGACCGGAATCAGGTCATCAATGGTGATCCGCAGCTCGCGGGTGAGCGGCAGCAGGATTTCCAGGCTGGCCTGCCGCTTCCCGCTTTCCAGCCGTGAGAGCGTGGACACGGACATCCCGGTTCGGGTTGCCAAGTCCTCTAGCGTGCGGTCCTGCTTGATCCGGGCAGCACGCAGCCGGGGACCTATCTGTTCCAGCACCGAGTCCTTCATGGCCCTCCTCCGGACTTGCTGTTTCTGCAAAGATTGTTGCAATACTAGCAGCCACCCAGACACCCTTGGACCATGGAAAAAAACGAATGGGATGTCATTATCGTTGGCGGCGGGGCTGCCGGGCTGAGCGCGGCCCTCATGCTGGGCCGGGCGCTGCGGCGGGTGCTGGTGCTTGACGGCGGCAGCCCGCGCAACCGCTTCGCCAGCCACATGCATGGGGTGTTGGGCAACGAGGGCGCCGACCCGCTGGAATTCCTTACCCGGGCCCGCGCCGAAGTGGCTGGCTACGGCGTCGAGGTGCGCACCGCCGTCGTCAAGCAGGTCATGGAGACCACCACGGGACTCGAGGTGGAAACGGACGACGGCTGCCGGCTCACCGCGCGCCGCCTGATCGCCGCCACCGGCGTGCGGGACGACCTGCCGGAGATTCCGGGGCTGGCACAGCGCTGGGGCCGGGATGTGCTGCACTGCCCGTACTGCCACGGGTGGGAGGTCCGCGGGAAGCGGCTGGCCGTGCTGGCCACGTCGCCGATGAGCATCCACCAGGCCCAGCTGATCCGGCAGTGGAGCGACAACGTGGTCTTCTTCACCGCGCTGGCCGGCCCGGTGGACAGCGCCGTCTCCAGCCAGCTCGCGGCGCGGAACGTCGCCAGCGACCCCAGACCTGTGATCGAGCTGGTGATCAGGGACGACGTGCTGACCGGCGTCCGCGTCGAGGGCGGGGAGGTGGTGGACGTGGACGCGGTCTTCACCGCCGCCGCGCTGACCCCGCAGGACGGCTACCTTTATGGATTGGAACTGGAGCGCGAAGACTCAGTCTTCGGCAGTTTCCTGAAGGCCGATCCGACCGGACGCACCAGCCATCCCAGGATCTGGGCGGTTGGAAACATCACTGCGCCGGCAGCCAATGTGCCGATCAGCATCGCGGCAGGGGCCATGGCCGGCGGGATGATCAACGCCGATCTGGTGGCCGAGGACTTCGCGCTGGCCGCGGCCTCCGCCGGAACCGACGCCGCCGTCCCCGCCGACGCCGACGCCGCGGTCTCCGCCGCCGCAGCCGCAGAAAAGAGGGCATCATGACGGGCCACTTCTCCCCCGGCCAAGCGGCAGACGCCCGCACCTTCTGGGATGCCCGCTACGGCGAGCGCCCCCGGATCTGGAGCGGCGCGGTCAATCAGGTCCTGGTTGACACGGCACCCGGCCTCACGCCCGGGCGCGCCCTGGACCTTGGCTGCGGGGAGGGCGGCGACTCGGTATGGCTGGCCGAACGCGACTGGCGGGTCACCGGCGTGGACATCTCGACCACGGCGCTGGAACGCGCGCACTCGCTCGCCGAGTCCCGCGGCTTGGGCATGAACCAGATCAGCTGGCAGCAGATCGATCTGTCGGAGGACTTCCCTGCCGGCGACTTCGACCTGGTCTCGGCCTGCTTCCTGGCCTCCCCCATCCAGCTTCCCCGCGCGGCCATCCTGCAGCGGGCGGCGGCTGCCGTGGCGCCGGGCGGAACCCTGCTGGTGGGATCCCACGCCGCTGCTCCGCCGTGGGCCGGGAACTCGAGCGGCCACCGGCACTTCTTCCCGACGCCGGAAGAGGAGCTCGCCGCCCTGAACCTGCAGGGCGATCTGTGGGACATCAGCTGCGCCGAGGTCAGGAGCCGCGGGGCGACGGGACCGGACGGTGAACGGGGCCTCCTGGAGGACACCGTGGTGGCCGCCCGCCGCCGCTGAGACCGCGGCGAGGCAGCTGCTGCGGTCGGGATGGGAGCCCGGCAGCACCGGAGTACGGTTGCTTAAGGCGGCGGTGCGCGCCGCAACCCCGAGGGAAGGATAGTCATGGAGCCCGAGGAATTCGATCTGCTGGTAGTCGGCGGCGGCAAGGCCGGCAAGTCGTTGGCGATGGACCTGGCCAAGTCGGGACAGAGCGTGGCGATGGTGGAGCGGGCGATGATCGGCGGCACCTGCATCAACGTGGCGTGCATCCCCACCAAGACCATCATCCACTCCGGCCGGGTACTGGAGACCGTGCGCCGGGCGGCGGAGTTCGGGGTGGCCGGGGCGGAGAACCCGCGGATGGACATCGACCTGCTGCGCCACCGCAAGGAGGATGTGGTGGACACCATGGTGGCCGGACAGGAAAAGCTGTTCACCGGTTCCGGCATGGATTTTATTCTGGGCGAGGCGAAGTTCGTGGCGCCCAAGACCGTCGAGGTTTCGCTGAACGACGGCGGCACCCGCGTGCTGCGAGGCACCGACGTCGTCCTTAATCTCGGCACCGAGCCGGCCCTGCCGAACATCGAGGGGCTGGCCGAATCCAGCGTCCAGACCAGCAACACGCTGCTGCAGCTGGAACAGCTGCCGGCGAGCATGGTGATCCTGGGCGGCGGCTACATTGGCTGCGAATTCGCCGACCTGTTGAACACCATCGGCGTGCAGGTCACCGTAGTCCAGCGCGCCGGCCAACTGCTGCCGCGCGAGGACGCGGACGTGGCCGAGGCGGTAGCGAAGGACTTCACGGAGGCCGGCATCACGCTGAAGTTGGAGGCGTCCGCAGAGAAGATCGAACGCGCCGACGACGGGACGGTCACCGTGAGCCTATCCACCGGGGAGACGGTCAAGGCCGAGGACGTGCTGGTGGCGCTGGGACGGCGGCCGATGACGGAGGGCATTGGGCTGGAGGACGTTGGCGTGGTGCTTTCGGATAAGGGCATCATCCAGGTGGACGACCGGCTGCACACCTCGGCCGAGGGAGTCTGGGCAGTGGGCGATGCGGCGGGATCACCGCAGTTCACGCACGCGTCCTACGACGACTACCGCATCCTCAAGGCAAACTTGGCCGTTGCCCGCGGCGAGGGACAGCCGCGGTCCACCGTGGAGCGGCTTATCCCCTACACCGTCTTTACGACGCCGGAGCTCGCCCGGGTAGGGCTGACCGAACGGCAGGCGCGCGAGGCCGGCCACAGCGTGCGGATCGCGCGGATGCCGGTGAGCGCGATCCCGCGTGCCCGGACCGTGGGGCAGTTGGCCGGCGAGTGGAAGGCCGTGCTGGACCGCACCACCGGCAAGATCTTGGGTGCTGCGCTGCGCGGGGTGGACGCCAGCGAGGCGATCGCCGTGCTGCAGATGGCGATGATCGGCGGGCTGGACTACACCGCCGTGCGTGATGCCGTCATCACCCACCCAACCGTTGCCGAGGGACTGAACCTGCTGTTCACCCCGGCGTGGCTGGAGGAATAAGCAGAACGCCGGTCCCCCGCGAGGCAGGACCGGCGTTCCGACTGATTGGCGAAAGCAGTTACTTCACGGCCCAGTAAACGCGTGCGTCATTGTCGAAGGAGATGGTCGGCTCCACGAACAGCTTGGCATCCTTCACGGCTTCGGCCGGGACATCGAGGCAGAGCTGGTACTCCCCGACGCCACCATTCTCGAGGGTAGGCACAGTCAACGCCTCTTTCTCGAGCGAAGCCATGCAAGTGCTGGAGCCGTACTGGCGGGCATCGCCGCCGACCAGCTTGACCGCCAGATCGATCCAGGGATCGCCTTCCTCTGATCCGACGTACTTGGTCACCAGATCGATGAGGACATACTGTCCTTCGGGGTCCTGGTTGAACTGGTTCATCGCCAGAATGTCTTTGGTCGCGTCAAGGTTCACAGCCTTGACCGTGACGTTGTACTCGTTGCCGATGGCAGCGCCCTGGCCCAGCGCCAAGGTAGTGGCCTCGGCAACTTCGGCTTGCTCGCCGTCGTCGACCGCAACGACGCCGTCGGCGGCGTCCTCGATGGAATTGGCAACGCCGTCGAGAATCGAGGCGTAGAAAATCTGCGAGACGATCACGCCGATGATCGAGATGACTGAAATAATCAGCGCCGCGATCGACATGCCCTTGGACTTGGACTTCCGCTTGACAGTGATGACCGTGGCCGCGATGGCGAAGCCCAGGGCAATGAACCCCAGCCCGAAGACGAGGTTGTTGACGAACGGGACCCAGCAGAGCAGCAGCGAGACAATCGCCAGCACCAGTGCCGTGATCGCCAGACCCTTGCCGGCGTTTTGGTTCTCCTGCGGTGCAGGCGCTCCCGGGAAGGGAGGCATTACGGACGTGTTCTGATTAATCGCCATGGTCTTTCCCCAACGTGATAGTTTTCGTTTCTCTTCAGCCCGTGCGGTGCGGCATTCGGGCATACGACAGAAACTATCGGTCGGTTCGGACAATTCGTTCGGAGAAGAAAAGCAGCTGCGGTGATGAGCACCGAATCATCACCTGCGGTGGCGGGTGTTGAGGTGCGGCCGATTCAGTCGCCGCCCCAGATCTGTAACCCGGAGTGGCTTGAGGAATAAGCAATACAGCGGGCATGAAAGCGTCCTTGAGCGCTGGGAGGGCTTGCCAGCGGGGCGTCGATGGAGGAAGGTAATCAGCACCCTTAGCATCGCTGGGGTGTTACATCCGGATCCCATCACTCAGTGAGGCCGGTCAAGGCTTCCCACTGAAGAGGAGCAAAACCATGGCACCTACACCACAACAACCCATTACCGATGACAGCATCAAGGTCCGCCAGCTCAGCCATTACCAGTTCACCTGGATAGCCGGCGAGGCGGGTGCCCGCGGAACCTGGACCCTGCAGCTGGTCCTCGACCAGGGCGCATGGGAAGAAGTGCTGACGCTGGACGCCGACGACGCCGACAATCTGCAGGACCTCCTTTCCACCTCGGAGACCGTCTACTACGACGTCAGCCGCCGCACACTCATGTTCGGTACTACCAAGACCGGCCACCATTAACATCACCGTGTAGAAACCCGCCGAGTTGCGCGCCGTTTCGCGCCCGACGATTGCGCTGACATGCTTATTGCGTGACAACGATATCGATTGAACCGCCCCGCACTGCATTCAGTTGGAAATTGGTGCCAGCGGTGCTGCTCTCGGCGTCCGGAATATTGCTCTTTGGTACCGGGAATGACCCGGTGGGCTACACCATGCTCGCTTTGAGTATGGTCACGGCCGCCCTCGTCGACTCTCAGTTATTGCGCGACCTGGCGCTGATCGCGGCGGGAATAGTCATCGTTAGCTTGGTTCCCCTGAACGCCGATCTGAGCATCCCACACATGGCCCTGATGGGTGGCGCGCTCACCTTGGCCGTGCTGGTGCCTTGGCTGGTGTCGAAGTACGTCTACCGCGAGAACATCATCAAATTTCCGGTCAACACCGGCCGAAAATGGCCGCTGACAGCCAAGCTGTACCTCATCGGCGTTGTGGCGCTCGGCTACTTCATCCTGCCGGTCTACTTAGTCAGCACGGGGGTCTACCAAAACTGGCCGGATGCCTCCGACCCCGCTATTTTCTGGCGGCTCTTTCTCGGCGTGAACGCTGTGGGCATCTGGGACGAATTGTTCTTCATCTGCACAGCGTTCACGCTGCTTCGTCGGCACTTTCCCGACTGGCTCGCTAACGTCCTGCAGGCCGTTGTCTTCTCGTCGTTCCTTTGGGAAATCGGGTACCAGGCCTGGGGGCCGCTGCTAACCTTCCCCTTCGCCCTGCTGCAGGGATACACCTTCAAGCTGACCAAGTCGTTCACCTATGTGGTGTCGGTGCACTTGATCTTTGACTTCGTCCTTTTCCTCGCGCTGGTACACGCGCACAACCGCGACTGGCTGCCGATCTTCTTGTACTGAAGCAAGCTCTTAGCGGGCGGGCGGAACGGGAACCCCCACCCGCTACGCGTTAGGCGGCGGTTTCACGCGTTTCGAGCTCTTGGGCGATGGCGTAGTACTGGACGATGGCATCGCGCACAGGATGCTTGCGGTCAAGCTGCCGGAAGCACCGGCTGCTGAGCATCAGGAGCTCATCACATGACAAAGCAGACAGGTCGGAGGGGAACGTGGTTAGCTCCGAGGACTCCAGCAGGGCGCTCATGCCGCCACCTCCGATTGACGTTGACCGAGGTGCAGCGCGAAGCAGTGCGGGGAGTGTGGACTGACTGAAACGTGCAGTTGGTAATTCATGAACGTTCTTTCCATACGACTATTCAATGGCCAACTGCTTTAGCCACTTTTCACGCTACAGCAACGTCCCCCAAAGTCAACGCGTACCCCAGTTGCGGGCCGGTTACCGCTCGAAGTGTGCGCCCGGGGAGGACGGATCGGCGGAGGCCACCAGGCCCGCCGCCAGGTCGCGGAGCTTGACGTTTCGGCTGCTCGAGGCGGATTTGAGCAGCTCGAAGGCTTCGTCCCGGCTGCACCGGTTCTGGCCCATGATGATGCCGATGGCTAGCGCCACGGTGGTCCTGGACTCCAGCGCGGCCTCCAGATCCGCTTCGGCATCACGGTGGCGGGCCAGACGGACTGCAAGGGACAGCGCCCGTGACGCCTGCCGCGCATACTGCTGGGCGGACTCGATGGCCGCCTCGTCGAACCTGCCGTTTTCATCCGAATAGAGATTGAGGCCCGCGGCGTTGCCCGAGTCGATGGGGATCGGCACTCCAAGGATGGACCGGACGCCCTCCGCCAGGACGGTTGTCCGGTAGTCGGGCCAGCGGGCATCGTCATTCAGGTCGGCCACATGAACCAGCACCTGTTCCCGGGCCGCCTTGAGGCAGGGACCGTCAGCGTAGTCGTACTGGATCTCGTCCAGCTTCTGCGCACGGTCGCTGCTGCTGGCCACGGTGCCGGCCTTCTTCTGCCGCAGCAGCGTGATGCCGCACAGCAGCTCCTCGTCCGGGTGCGAAAGGTTGTGTACAGCCAAACGCGTCAGAGCATTGAGGAAAACCTCAAGCTCCGTGCTGTCGACTGCCGCGTCATGGAGGAACTCCTCCACGGTCAATTCAGTAGCATTGTGATTCTCGCCCGGCATGGCGCTGCCCTTTCTCCATTCTTCTGAAGTTAATTTAACCCAACTCGGGCGGGCGACGTGCCACCGTCGCGCCGCAGCCCGCACCGAAGCTCGGATCAAACGCTTGCCCCGGATGCCCGCCGCCGCCTTTGCCGCTAGTGTTTGTCCGATACCCGCCACGGCAAAGCAGGAGGAGCAGTATGCGCGCCTATCTCCTGCTGATGTTGGTGGTGGTTTTCTATGCCGGCAATATCCTGACCGGCAAGGCGCTCAGTGACCTGCCGCCGCTGACCATCGCGTTCGGCCGGATTGCCGTCGCATTCCTGGTGCTGCTTCCCCTCGGATACCGCAGCGCCTGGCGTTCCCGGCAGCTGTTTGTCCGGCACTGGAAGCCGCTCCTTCTGATGACGGTCACCGGCATCGCGGGGTTCAACACGCTGATCTACTCGGCGCTGCAGTTCACCTCGGCCACCAACGTGTCGGTGCTGGAAGCGTCCATTCCCGCCGTCACGGTGCTGCTGAGCTTTTGGCTGCTGCGCGAACGGCTCCGCCCCGTGCAGTGGCTCGGCATTCTGCTCTCGCTCTGCGGAGCGCTGTGGGTGGTGACCAACGGCCAGCTGCTGCGCTTGGCGGAGATTTCGTGGAACATCGGTGACGCGATCATGACTGCCGGTGCCATCTCCTGGGCTGTCTACTCGCTAGCAGTGAAGAAGTACCTGCACCTGTTCCCCGCCCACGGCGCGGTGTTGGTCATGACCGGATTGTCCGTGCTGTGCCTGTTGCCGCTGGTGATCGGCGAATGGATGATGGTGGGCGTCCCGGAGATCGCCCTCGGTCAGTGGTCCGGCCTGCTGTACCTGGGCGTCTTCCCGTCGGTGATTGCCCTGCTGCTCTACAACCGAGCCGTCGCGGTCCTCGGTGCTTCGCAGGCGTCGGTGTTCCTGAATTTCGTCCCGGTCTTCACCATGTTGGGCGCGTACCTCTTGTTGGACGAGCCGATCAGCGTGATGCAGATCCTCGGCGCGCTGGTCGTGATTATTGGGGTCTTCTTCACCACCCGGGCCAAGCGGGAATCACGCCGCTACGCAGAGCGGCCCGTTGTCGCCGCAGGCGACTGATATAACGATTCGGCATTCCGACTCCTTTTTGGTCGGTACCGGGATCCCACCCCCATAGAATTAGTAAGGGTACTGTCAAAGTGACAGTCGGGGTGCCGCCAGGTGGCGGCCAGAAAGCAGGAGACGTTGGCGCCTCATCTGGATCGATCCGGCATGCTCCTTGATGGACGATACCGACTGATGAACCTCATCGGCACTGGAGCGAACGCCAAGGTGTATCGGGCGGAAGATCAAGTCCTAGGGCGCGAGGTCGCTGTCAAGGTCATTCAACGCCCCACGATGAACGAGGAAGAGTTCCGCCACGACGACGCCGAGATCAGGCTCCTGGCCCGGCTGAACCACGGCAACCTGGTGACCCTTCTGGACGCGGGCATCGACCGGATCGAAGCCGGACATCCGCAGATTTACCTGGTCATGGAAATGATCGCAGGCGCAGACTTGAAGGCCCGCTTGGCGGAGGGCGCCATGCCGCCGCGGCATGTGGCGCAGATTGGCCATGATCTGGCAGAGGGCCTGGCCTACATCCACAACAACTCCGTGGTCCACCGGGACGTAAAGCCCGGGAACATCATGCTGTTCAACTACGACGACGGCGGGTCGCGCCTGCGAGCCAAGCTCGCCGACTTCGGCGTCGCCCTCGTGATCTCTGATGATGCCCATGTCCCTGGCATTTATGGCACTGCCGGCTACCTGAGTCCGGAGCAGGCTAAGGGCGAACCCATCGGGCCGGCCAGCGACATCTATTCGCTAGGTCTGGTGCTACTGGAATGCCTGACCGGTCAGCCCGCGTTCTCCGGGCCGCCGCTGGAGTCTGCCGTCGCGCGGCTCTTGCGCGATCCAGTGATCCCGGCCACGCTAGGGCCGGAGTGGGAGCGGCTGCTGACCGCCATGACCGCGCGCGAGCCAGAGGCACGGCCTAGCGGCCGTGAGGTGGCGTTGATGCTGTCCGATCTGGCGCAATCGCGGCGCGGCCGGTACAAGGATGTTTCCATCATTCCGGCCGATGAGCCACAGCGGATGGAAGCGGTCCACCGCTACGACATCCTAGACACCCCGCCGGACGGCACCTTCGACCGGATCACGGCGCTGGCCGCCAGGCTGTTCTCCACACCCATCGCGATTGTCAGCGTGGTGGACCACGATCGGATCTGGTTCAAGTCGCATCACGGCCTGGACATTGAGCAGATCGACCGGGAACCAGGGCTCTGCGCTTCGGCCATCCTGCAGAACGGCCCCTGGATCATCAACAACGCGCCCGCTGATCCCCGAGCGCTGTCCAACTCACTGGTGGCCAGCGACTTCGGACTGAAGTTCTACGCGGGCGTTCCGTTGAAGACCCGGGACGGCTACAACCTGGGCACGCTGTGCGTTCTGGACTTCGAGCCGCGCGGCTTCAGCGCCGAGGACACCCTCACGCTGGAAGACCTGGCCGCCGTGGTCATGAATGACTTAGAGCTGAGGTTGGAAAGCCGCCGGCACGTTTCGGAAGAGCCCCTGGCTGGTCATCGATGAGGACGAATCTGCCAAGCTGGCACGCACGCTCACCCGCTTCAGCGCGGATGGCGAGATACTGACGGCGTCGATGCTCCTCTATACCGAACTGCATCATGCCGCCCGACGGCGAGTCGGCGCCGCCGTCCCGGCCCGAACCATCAATGCCGTGCTTGCCGCCATCAACCTGGTTGATCTGTCCCGCGACGATCTGGTGTTCGCCGCCGCGCTGCCCGGACGCCTCAGGTCCGCGGACGCGATCCATCTGGCCACGGCGCTCCGTCTCCACACCGACACCTTCGTGGCCTACGACCGTGAATTGACCGCCGCCGCAGAAGAGGCAGGACTGTCCGTGGCGTCACCGGGAGGGGCAGACAGCAGGGGCGATCTGCGGTAGCGTCCCACCATCACGGCGAACCGCGACCTAGGGCGGCGCTGGCTATCGACCGGGAGGGAACCCATGCTGCGGGGAATGAGCACGGTCAGCTACTGGACCTCGGATCTGCCGGCCGCCGTGGAGTGGTACTCGGACCTGCTGGACACAGAGCCGTATTTCCAGCAGCCTGGCTATGCCGAGTTCCGGATCGGCGACTACCAGCATGAGCTCGGCCTGATCGACACGAGGCATGCTCCGGGGGGACACGGGATAGATCCGGGCGGCGCCATCCTCTACTGGCACGTGGACGACGTGGAGGCCGTCCGGCGTCGGCTGCTGGAGAAGGGCGCCAAGGAACTGGAGCCGGTCACCGAGCGGGGGCCCGGCTTCATCACGGCCTCGGTGGTCGATCCGTTCGGCAACGTGCTGGGGATCATGCAGAACCCGCACTACCTGGAGGTCCTGCAATCCGGCCGGGGGTCCTAAGCGCGCCGCTTCAGCTGCCGGCCGCCGCCGCTGGCCGGGCTGGCCATGCCGCACCATTTTGTCAGAGGCGGCCACTAGGCTGAAGGCAGCTTCACGAGATGCGCCCCCGCCCTCCGTCAAGGAGGGCACATGCTCCGACATGGCCGCACACCAACCCCAACCTCACGGGTGGTTCGGATGAAGAAGCGGCCCGTCTCCGACTGGAACAGGCAAGAGCGTCCGCGGTGGCGGACCGTTGAAAGGAACTGGCATGGCCAACTACCCAAACCGAGCCAACGATGAGCCCCCGATCAGGACGGAACCGTGCTCGTGGTTCGGCCCGGGACACAACGTCCATTGGATCCAGGCCCGGAAGGCACTCCACGACGATGTTGGAGTTCCGGTGGCCGTTCATCTGGAGGCGGAAGGAACAGTCCGTCTGGACGACGAAGTCCAGGAGCGGCGCTACTGGCACCACGACACGCCGGACGTCGCCGAGGCCTTGGCCCTGCCGTGCGGCGACATCACCTGGTACGCGCGGTTTAGTGTGCTGACGATCGAGACGATCGTGGACCGACGCCTTTTCAACCTAGGACCGGTCAGCGAGGCATTGGAGTGCCGGGCTTAGCCCGGACACGTCGGCGCTAAGGGGTGGCCTGGCACGCTTCCGCGTCTGTTTCTCGCGGGAGCGCGTCAGCTGCCGGCCGCTTCGAGGTTGGCAAGATAGCCGGCGAACCCGCCAGGAGTCCGGCCCCGCAGCCGGCCCGAGGTGGTGACCTGCAGGTGCGCCGCTGGCAACACCACGCCGCCGAGCGAACGGATGGCTTCGACCAGCCGGACGTCCTCATGTTCTGCGAGCGCAGGAAAGCCGCCGGCAGCCAGATACATGGACGCCCGGACGCCGAGGTTGGCGCCGTGCACCTTGGTACTCGGTTCCTGCCCGGTGTAGTTTTCCCGCCAGGCGCGCAAAAGCCCGGGTGCCAGGCTGGCGGTCTCGGGTTCCACCGTCCCCGCCACCGCATCGGCTCCGGCGTTGGCCAGCCGTGCAAAGGCCGTCAGCCAGTCTTCCGGCACCAAGGTGTCCGCGTCGGTGCAGGCAAGCCACGTCTCCTCGGCCGCGGTGTTGCGGCCATCGGCTTCCAGCGCGGCGGAGACTCCGGCCGCGCGCGCGGCACCGACGGAGCCGAAGTCGCCCGCCAGCACGGTGATCCGCCCGTCCGCCCGGGCCGCCTGCCCGGCGATCTTGGCCGAATGGTCGGTGCACCGGTCCAGCACCACCACCAGCTCCACGTCGCAGTGCGGCTGCCGGGCCCGGAGCACGTCCATGGCCCGCCGTAGCCGGCGCAGGCATTTTCCCAGCAGTTGCTCCTCGTTGTGCACCGGAACAACGACGGCGATGCGCCGCAACGCGGGTGCCGCATCCCCTCCCCCGGCGGCACAGTCTGCGGATGTCACCCCGGCGGGGCCGGCCACTGGCGCGGCGGTCACTGCGCGCGCTCCGGCGCTTGCAGCACTTCCAGCAAGAAGTCCCGTTCGCGATGGAGGGCAACAACGTCCCAGCCGGTGGATTCCTTCGCGACCGCGTGGACCTGTTCGCCGTCCAGTTCCCAGCCCTCGATCGGATGCAGCCAGTGGCACAGCAGCAGGTGGCCGCCGGGGTTCAGGGTTTCCTGCACCTTTCCGAGCAGCTCCCGCAGTTCCGGGCCTGTCAGGAAATAGCCGATTTCCGAGATGGCCACCAGGTCCAGTCCGTCGGCGGCGGAGCATGGCCAGCCGGCCGGCAGCTGCGCCCGCACCAACTCCACATTGTTGAGGTCCGCCAGCCGGCGGCGTGCCCGGTCCAGTGCCACGCCGCTGGCGTCCACCGCCACCAGCCGATCGCAGCGGGCGGCGAGCTCGGCGGTCAGCACGCCGATGGAACAGCCGACTTCCAAGGCGTTGCCGTACCGTTCGGCCGGGAGGGCGGCCAGGGTGACGGCCCGTTTCCGGCGTTCGTACCAGCTGGACAGGTAGTTCCACGGGTCCGGGTCGCTGCGGTACAGCCGGTCGAAGATGTGCTCGGCGTGCTCGGATCCGGCCGGACCAACCGGGGTCCACTCGAAGATTTCGACGCCACGGTCGAAATGTTCTTGAAACGTTTCACTGAGCAGCACCTCGTCGCCCGCCGCCGTGGACAGCGGCTGGGTCTGCGAGACGTGCGAGGCAAGCGCCAGCTGTTTGGCCGCCGCGTCCTGCGCCGACAGCCGCACGGCCCGCCACTCGGCCCAACGAGGATCGGCCTCAGCGTCTGCCCAGTGCCAGTACCAGATGGGGAACTCCAGCAGATCCGCCCGGTGGGCCGTAGCCGACCGGGCCGCCGCATGGCCCACCGCTTCATGGTCAGGGTGACCGTCCTGCCGGTAGGGCGCCGCAACGACCGTCTGCGCGTGGCCCTTTAGAGCTTGGGCGAAGGCGGCATCCAGGGCGTCGGCGTGCTGGCCGACCATCCCGTCCGGGATGCCCAGGAACTGCCATTCCAGGCGGCCTGCACTTGCCCCGTGGTCCGACTGGGCTTGGGCTTGGGCTTGGGTCTGCATCTGGGCCTGAGTCTGGGCTTGTGCTTGTGCTTGGGCGGAGGCTTCCAGTGCCTGCATCGCGGCGCGGAATTCCGCCAGCCGCAGCCTGCGCAGGTCGGCCGCGGAGTAAGTGGGCGAATCCGGATGGGAGGCCTCGCCCGCGGTGCAGAGCAGCACGGTGACATCCACTCCCCGAACCAGCGAGGAGTGGATCAGTCCTGCGGCGCCGAGTGACTCGTCGTCGGGATGCGCCGCGGCCACCACCAGCCGGCAGCCGCGGCCCGGGACCACGCCCGCGTCCAGCGGAGGCAGCCGGTCGATGCCCGCCGCCAGCCAATCGGCTTCATTGGTTCCGGCGTCAACGTGGGAGAAGGTTACCACACGGGCTCCTGCTGTTCTAGGACCATGGCGCCGAGCGCCGCGTCGTCGCGGGAGGCATGGTGCTGGCGGATGTAGACGCTGAGGTCAGCCACCCGCCGGGCATGCTGCTCGTCCCACACTAGTGGTGCGGGGCCCAGTGTGTGGGCGCAAATCTCCAGCATCCGTGAGCAGATGGCCTCGATCTGGCCGCGGACGTGATGGGCCTGGACCGCACCGGCGGCTCCGGCGTCCACTGCGGCAGCCGCGGCGGCCAGCACGTCGGCGCCGGCCGCCAGCAAGCGGTCCGCTTCGCCCAGCCAGGCCAAGGCCAACTGGTCCGGGGTCCGAGAGGTGGCGGCAGCCCGGAGCGTGCGGAAGAGCCCTACGGCCCCGCCGAACCAGCAGGCGGCGACGCCGATCCCGCCCCAGGCAAATCCCGGGCGGTGCAGGTACCAGTCGGTTCCACCGACCGGGGTGGCAACTGCTTGCTGGAAAAACACCGGTCCGCTGGGAACGGCGGCCAGGCCGCGGCTGATCCACTCGGCGGGCTCAACGGTGACCGCCGGCTGCGTCAGGTCCACTGCGAACGCCCGGCGTCCGCCGTCGACATGCGCCGTGACCACGGCATGGTCCAGGTGCGCTGCCAAGGAGCACCACGGCTTGGTGCCCGACAAAAGCCAGGCACCGCCGTCGTTGGTGGGTTTGGCGTCCAGTTGGGTGCCGGACGATTCCGCCGCAAACACACCCCACGCTGTGCCCGCGGGACGCTCCACCCCGGCCTGCGCCAGGATGGCGGCGGCATCCAGGTGCGGCTCCACGGCGCGGGCGGCGGTCAGGTCCTCGGCGGCCAGCGCGGCGAGGAACTCCCACAGGGCCAGGGTGTTGCCGCCGCCTGGCCGGGGCGCTGGGTCCGGCGCGGCACGGAGGATCGGGAACAGCGGCAGCGGATCACCCGCGCACCGCGAAGCTTCTGCCAACAAGGGCCCGGCAGCGCCCCACTCGAGGTGGAGCTGCTGCCGGACCCTGAAGGCGCTGTTACGTTTCACAGAGTGCGGTCGGGTTACTTCGTCTTCTTGGCCGCGCCCTTTTCGGTCTTCTCTCCGCCGCTGGCCAGTTCGCCGGCGCTGTTCTCCAGATGCGCCCGCATGAACCACTGGAAGAGTTCCAGTTCGGCGGTCTGGCCGATCAGCATGTCCTCGGTAATCGGATCGATGTCACCGACGGTCTCGATGGCCTCGCGGTGCGCGCCGACCACCCCGTTGTAAACCACGTCCAGCGCCGCGAGGTGCTCGGCGGTGCCGGCGCGGTGGATGTCATAGTCGTCCCAGCTTCGTTCCTGGACCAGGGCACCGGGCAGCCCGTTCGGGGAGACGCCCAGGGTGGCGATGCGCTCGGCGACGGCGTCGATCATAGCGCGGACCTTTTCGATCTGCGGATCGAGCATTTCGTGGACTCCGATGAAGTCCCGGCCCACCACGTTCCAGTGGGCGTGCTTGAGGGTCAACTGCAGGTCATTGAGCGCGTGGAGCCGCTGCTGCAGGATCTTTGCGACCTTTCGGCCGTCTTCCAGCTTGAGGCCGGGAACTGTGTAGCCTGCCTTGGATCGGGTCGTTTCCGCCATGAGAAACCTCCTTGCTCGGCGATGCCGCTTGTCGGCATCCTGCTGTTTCCCAACCTAGCGGCGAACCCGCGAAACTTCCCGCCGGACGACGCTGCGTCAGCCAAGGGCGAAATTCAGCAGGCTTACTAATCGCGGGGACCAGTACCGGCTACCACCCGGATGACAACCGCCGTGATCAGCACCACCGCGGCACAGATGGCGGCGACGATGGCGGTGCCTTGATCGACGAGTCCGCCGTCGACGCGCCCGACGGCGATCCAGGCCAGACCCCAGCTGGTGGCCAGCGCCGGGGCCAGCCGGCCGCGGCTGTAGAGTGCCGTGGCGACGCCCACCGCCGCCGCCAGGGCAAGCACGATCGAGGACAGCAAGGTCACCGGAAGTCCGGAACCGTCCACGCCGGACGCGGCGAGGGCGGCGGCGGCGTTGGCCACCGTGGCCACGGTGACCCAGCCCAGGTAGAGGCCGAAGGTTCCGTCGGTGATGAGCGCGTCCAGCGCTCCCCCGTTGGGCGTGCCGACCAGGACCACCAGGATGCGGGCCAGCACTGCCAGCAGCACGATGATCACGGCGAGGCTGATCACCAGCAGTCCGACCTGCACCACCCAGATCCACGCCGCGTTCAAGAGCATGGAGGCCACGGCCCAGCGGCGCAGGGCGGCATGCCGGGCGGACCGCCGCTGGGCCGGCAGCAGTTGCCAGACCGCGTAGGCGAGCAGTCCGAGGTAGATGAGGGACCAGATCCGGAAGGCCGGCGAGGCCGGAGCCAGCGGCGTGGAGTCTTCGTTCAGCCATCCTCCCGCCGCCTCCTGGATGGGCGTCCCGATCAGCACGCCACTGCCCATGAAGGCGGCAACGATCGCCACCAGGGAGCTGACCAGCACAAGGATCGGCACCGCCAGTCCGGTCCGGCTATCCGTTCCTTGCTGCATGGTTCCTCCGGCCGTCGTCGGTGTGTTCATTGCTGAAGAGGGTCCACCGTGGAACATCTGTCAGGTTCCGAGGCTGCCGCGGACGATGCTGACCGTGGAATGGGCGGGATTACCGTCCAAGGGCTCGTCCGAGACATCGACGATGGGGAACTTCGAGAGGTCCAGTCCTTGCGGGATGGGGAATCTGCCGCTGTCCGAGTCCATCACGCCGAGGCTGACGAGTCCGGATAAGTCCGGCGCTATCAGCCACACCTCCTGATAGCCTCGGGCCTCGTTGGCGCTCAGCCGGACCTCGAGTTCCCTGATGCCGTTCGTCTCCACCACACGCGCCGTCCCGGTGGCAGCGTACTGCTCCAACGGCTTCAAATCTGCCTGCGCCAAGGTGGCGGCGTTTCGGTTGACGCTCCAGGACACACCGATGGCTACGAGGAGCACTACGGCTGCCGCCGCGGCCAGCCAAGCGGGCAAGTTCCGGATTCTTGGGCGCTTTGCGGACGGCAGGCTGCGGACAGTAGTGGGACCGTTGGTTTCTCGCAAGGGGTCTTCCGCCAGGTCCGGCGAGAGCCCGAGTTCGCGGTGGATGGCCTGCCAAACGTGCGGTCCCGGGGACTCCAATTGTGGATCGGGGTCGGCCTTGGCGGCGTTCACCGCCCGGCGAAGTGCTTGGTACTCGGCGGCGCACTGGCTGCAGGTGCGGAGGTGATCCCGCTCGGACCGGTCGCCGACGGTGTCGTCCAGCGCGAGCAAGCTGATCAGCTCCGGATCAAGGTGCTGCATGGTCAACCTCCAATCGGCGCCTCAAGTGCTGCAGACTGCGATGAATATGGCTCTTGACGGTACCAAGCGGCAGATCGAGCCGGCGTGAGATCTGCTCGTGGGTCAAGTCTTCGTAGAACGCCAGGCGCATGATGGAGCCCTTGGGTTCTCCCAGCCGCTCCAGCTCGCCATCCAGCAACAACCTGTCCGCGAGCGTTTCCGGGGATTGAGGGCCTTCGGCATATTCCGGGTCGGGCAGGACCGCCGAAACGGCGCGGAGCTTGCGGTTCTCGCGGGCGGTGGACGACTGCGCATCGGCGATGGCGCGGCGGGTTATCCCCACAATCCACGCCGGCAGCCGGCCCAGCGAAGGGTCGAAGCCCTCCCGCAGGCGCCAAGCCCGGATGAAGACTTCCTGGGTAACATCGTCCGCGGCCGTCTGATCCCGCAAGGCCCGGGAAGCCAGCGTCCGGACAAGCGGAGCCAAGTGGCGGTAAGCGTCAGCGATTGCCGACTCCTCACCGGCGGCGAAGGCCACATCGATGCCGGTATCCCAAGCGTCGAAAGGAGGAGGTACCAAGCCTGCGTCCTTCCGGTCGTCGGGAGGGGAAGCTACCCCACTGACTGGTGCAGAAGGGCCGGAAAAGTCAGTCTGGGACCGCTGTGACAACCACATTGTGGCTGTAATCCTGCCGTGCGTCCAGCCACTCGCCGCCGCAGGTGACCAGCTTCAGCTGCGGTCTTCCGTCCCGGCGGAACACGGCCGCCGCATCGAATTCGTCCTTGTCCATCAGTTCAACCTCCGAGACGCGGTACGTGAGGGTTTCAGCGTCCGCCCGTTCCACGGTGATGCGTGTGTCCGGCCGAAGCTGCCTGAGCTCGGAGAACGGGGCAAGTCCCGACAAGGTGTCCACATGGGCCGCTATCACCGCGGTCCCGGACGCATCCCCCGGTGCCGGACCATGGCGGTACCAGCCGGCCCGGTCAACCGAATCCGGAATTTCCATCTCGTTGCCAGACCGCACTCCGACGGCGACCACGCTGACGTCGATCGAGGTTCCGGCCACCACGAGCCGGGTGGGCGGAGCTTGCTCGCCGGCCGCCCCGGGCAGTGCACGGTGGACGGGGATGGCCCCCGGGTCCGGGATTACCGGAGATTCCGGCGCGGCCGACGTTGCCGGGTCCCTGACGTCCAGGGGAGCGCCGTCGTTCCGCGGGCCGTCGACCGGGCGCGTGGCCGATGCTTCCGAAGCGGCCGGGGACAGCGGGACGCCGCCGGCCGACTGCGGTGCGGCACATCCGGCAGCGGCGAGGAGAACCGCGCCGAGCAGAAGCCCGGCGCGGGCCGCCGTCGTCGTCGTGTTGGTCATTGTGCCTTCTTGACGGTTCGTTTGCGGGTAACGGTCTAAACCGGAAGCGAGGAAGCCGGTGGCGCCCCGGGCAGGCGCCACCGGCTTCGGAGCCCGTCGCAGCTAGTCGGAGGCGCGAACCGCCAGCTTGCGACGGGTGGCGGCGCCGGCGCCGAGGAGCAACAGGAGGGCTCCTCCGGCGACTGCGGCGCTGGTGTAATCCGGGCCGGTTTCGTCAGCGGCGCCGGACCGGCCGCCCGGCACTGCTCCCGGAGCGGTGTGCAGTCCTTCAATGTTCTGCACGGCCACGGCCAGATTGCCGTCATCCAGGCTGCCCCACGCGTAGACAATGGTGTGGGTGCCCTCCGCAACCGGCACGTCGGCCGGGCCGATCACCGGGTCGGTGGTCCCGGCCGCGGCCACCGTGGCCGAGATGGTTCCCGGGTCCAGTGTGAGCGTCTGTTCGTCCGGGTTGGACAGGCCTTGGATCACCGCGGAACCGCCGGCCAGCACGTCGACGGCGGGGGCTGCGGCCGTGTGCCGCACGGTCAGCTTGCCCTTGCCGGCGTCAATGGCGGAGACGTCGTTGGTGAAGAGGTTGGCGGCCGGATTGCCTTGGGCGTCCAGGTTGGCCACCGCCGTGTAGTTGCCGCCGGCCTCCAGTTGGACGTCGACGGGGCCGATGGCCGGGTCGTCCGCGTTTTGGGCGTCCGCGGCGGTAATGGCCAGGGTGTACTCGCCCGCGGGGAGCGCCAGCGGTCCGGCCAAGTCGCCGGGGACGAAGTCGTCCAGTGTCCGCTCGCCGTTGACCCAAACATCCACGGTCAGGTCGGGAACGCCGTGCAGGACCGAGAGCTGGGCTTCTTGGTCGGCTGCCTGGGCCGGGGCTGCCGCTCCGAGCGCCAGAAACCCCAAAGCGGAAACGGTATAGATGCTCTTGCGCATGTGGATCTCCTTCAAAGGCCCGGGTGCACCAGGCTGGTGGCTGCTTACACCCCTACTACCGTCCGGGCCGCGTGTTTGGATGCACGCTCATGAAGTTTTTTTGGCCGGGCCCAGAACCTTGTAGGTGGCGCAGATAAACGACCTGTTGCGCGCCACGTCTGTGAGTTCCAGGTCAAACTTGCGCGGGAACAGCGGGCGGCCGGAGCCCACGGTGGCGGGCGCGATCGAGAGGACCAGCTCGTCCAGCAGCCCCGCCTCGGCGAACTGGGCGGCAAGGTCCCCTCCGCCCACCACGTAGATGTCCTTGCCGGCGGCTGCGGCCGTGAGCGCGGCATGGATCGGCTGGATCTCGCCCTGCGCAAAGCGGATGTCCGCGCCCTCGATGCCCTGCAGTTCTGTATGCGAGAGAACCCAGGCGGGCACCTGGAACGACCACGGCTCCTGCGAGGCGCGCAAGTGTTCGCGCACCCACTCGTAGGTTGTCCGGCCCATCACCACTGCCCCCACGCCGCTGATGAAATCGTCGTAGCTATTCGGGCCCGCCGCATCGATGTCCTGCTTGAACAGCCAGTCGAGCGAGTCATTGTCATCCGCGAGGTACCCGTCCAGCGTGGTGGCGGTAAAGAAAACGGTGCGGGTCATGGGGTTCCTCCTGAACGGTCGTGGGTCGGGCAGCCGCGGGTGGGGCGGTCGCGGGTCGGGCGGTACTGGCAGCCGGTTCCGGTTCTGATCGGTGTGGAAACAGTGTGCCGGAAGGACGGCCGGGTGTGCAGGGTGGCGACCGTCCGACCCAAGCCGGGCACCGCCGTCGTGCTTTGCCCGCACACGAGGGGCCGCCGGAGACGCTAAGTTTTAGTTATGGCTACGGATGAACGCGTGAACGAAGACTCGAGGGGTCGCAACGAGACTTTCGAAGAGAAGTTGGACCGAAACTGGAACGAACTGCTGCAGGAACTGCGGGTCATGCAGACCGGAGCGCAGATCATCACGGCGTTCCTGATGACGCTTCCGTTCCAGAGCAGCTTCCAGGACCTGGCCCCGTATCAAGTGGGCCTGTACATCGGGCTGCTGGTGCTGGCGGCACTGATGACCGGGCTGATCCTCACGCCCGTGGCGATCCACCGCCGGCTGTTCGGCCTGCACCTCAAGGACGCCACCGTGGCGCAGGGGCACCGGATCGTGAAGATTGCCGTGCTGGGCATCGGGCTGCTGGCCACCGGCTGCGTGGCGTTCATTGTAGATGTGATTGCCGGGGATGTCCTGGCGCTGGCGGTCGGCGGCGGGGTGCTGCTGGTGATGATCTTCCTCCTGTGGATCCTGCCGCGCATGCTGCAGCACGGGCTGCGCGGCGGCGGAGCGGGCACCTCCGACTGATTTCCGGCAACTCCCCTCGGGTCCTCCTGGGCGCCGGGATGCCCGCCGGGCGCGCGGACGCGTACCCGGAACGGAGCGGGGAGCGCCGCCGCCCCCACCGCAGGTGAACCCGTGACAGGCTCCCGCCCGAGTGGAAGCATGGCGGCATGAGCATTCCGTCAGAACCGCTCCCGCCGGCGGGAGCCCGGACTGATGAACGTGGTCCGGGCGGGAAGACGTTCTTCGGCCAGCCGCGGATGCTGGCCAACCTGTTCAGTGTGGAGCTGTGGGAGCGATTCTCCTTCTACGGCATGCAGGTGGTGGTCCTGCTCTACATGTACTTCTCGGTGGCCGACGGCGGTCTGGGCATCGACCAGGCCGTGGCCACCGGAATCATCGGCGCCTACGGCGGCACGGTGTACCTGTCAACGATCGCCGGCGCGTGGGTCGCGGACCGGCTGCTGGGCTCAGAGCGGACGCTGTTCTACAGCGCCGTCATGATCATGCTGGGGCATATCTCGCTGGCGCTGATCCCCGGGATCCCGGGGCTGGCGATCGGCCTGATCCTGGTGGCCTTCGGGTCCGGCGGGTTGAAGGCCAACGCCACCTCGCTGGTGGGTTCGCTGTATGCGCTCGACGACGACCGCCGGGACGCTGGCTTCTCCATCTTCTACATGGGGGTGAACATCGGCGCGCTGTTCGGGCCGCTGTTGACCGGCCTCACCCGCGACCTGCTGGGCTTCCACTTCGCGTTCGGGCTGGCCGCGGTGGGCATGGCGATCGGACTCATTCAGTACGCGCTGACCCGCAAAAACCTGCCGGAGGAATCGCACCAGATCGCCGACCCGCTGCCCAGGAGCAAGATGCCGGTGGTGGGCGGAATCGTGGCCGTGGCGCTGGTCCTGATTGTGGTGGCGGTGCTGACCGGCGTGGTGAACGCCGGGAACCTGGCCACGGTGGTGGCGCTGGTGGCGGTGGTAGCGGCGATTTCCTACTTTGTGGTGATCCTCTCCAGCAAGCACATCAATGAAACAGAACGACGGCGGGTGCTCTCCTTCATCCCGATGTTCATCGCCAGCGCGGCGTTCTTCTCCATGTTCCAGCAGCAGTTCACCGTGGTGACGCTGTACTCCGACCAGCGGCTCAATCGGAACTTCCTCGGCTGGGAGATGCCGATCGAGTGGGTGCAGTCGATCAACCCGGTGTTCATCATCCTGCTGGCCCCGGTCTTCGCCGCGGTGTGGACGCGGCTGGGCCCGCGGCAGCCCATCACGCCGGTGAAGTTCGCCGTCGGGCTGGCGATCATGGGGCTGGCCATCCTAGCGTTCATCCCGCTGGCCGGCGGCGGCCCGAACACCACTCCGCTGCTGGCCATGGTGGGGATCCTGCTGATGTTCACGCTGGCCGAGCTTTTCATCTCCCCGGTGGGGCTGTCGCTGTCCACCAAACTGGCGCCGCACATTTTCCGCACCCAGATGGTGGCACTGAACTACCTTTCGGTGTCGCTCGGCACGGCGCTGTCCGGTGTGCTGGCCGGCTTCTACAACCCGCAGGACGAGGTCCCGTACTTCGGCGCCATCGGACTGGTGGCGCTGGTGCTGGCCGTGGCGCTGTTCCTCGCCGCGAAGCCGATCAAGAACCTGATGAGCGGGGTGCACTAGGCATGGCAGCGGTGAATTTCGTGCGTGCACGTCGGGGCGCCGGGTCTGGCTGGTGTGCCGGCTGTGGTGAGAGCGGGGCGGCGCCGTGGTGACGCCGCAGCGGGTGCTGGTCACCGGCGCCACCGGCTATATTGGCGGCCGGCTGGTTCCGCGGCTGCTGGCGCGCGGGTACCAGGTCCGCGTGCTGGTCCGCTCCCCCGGCAAGCTGGCGGCGGTGCCGTGGCACGACGACGTGGACATTGTGGCCGGGGACCTGGCCGACGAGGACGACGCTCGCCGGGCCTGCGCGGATGTGCAGACCTTCTTCTATCTGGTGCATTCGATGGCCTCCGGGACCGACTTCGAGGAACGCGAACTTGCGATGGCGCTCACCGTCGCTGCCGCCGCCGCGGCCGCCGGGGTGAGCCGGATCGTCTACCTGGGCGGGCTGCATCCGGAAAACGTCGAGCTCTCCCGCCACATGCGCTCGCGGGCCGCGGTGGGCCGTGCGCTGCTGGAAGGCGAGGTGCCCGCGGCGGTCTTCCAGGCCGGCGTCGTGATTGGCTCCGGTTCCGCGTCCTTCGAGATGATCCGGCATCTGTCCGAAAACCTGCCCGTTATGCCGGCGCCCAGCTGGGTGCGGCAGATAGTGGAGCCGATAGCCATCCGCGATGTGCTGCACTATCTGGAACGCGCGCCGGAGCTCCCGGCCGGGCTGAACCGAACGTTCGACATCGGCTCGCGGGAGCGGTTGACCTACGCGGGGTTGATGTACGGATATGCGCGCGAAGCCGGACTGGCGCGGCGGCTGATTTATGCCCTGCCGATCCCGGCTCCGACGCTCGCCGGCTGGTGGGTGGCGCTGACCACGCCGATCCCGCACGCCATGGCGGTGCCCCTGGTGCAGTCACTGCAGCACGATGCGGTGTCCGCCGAGCACGACATCGACCGGTACATCCCGCAGCCCGAGGGCGGGCTGACGGGTTACCGCCGGGCGGTGAAGCTGGCGCTGGGGAAGATGGCCAGCGGCGAGGTGGAAACCAGTTGGAGCAACGCGTCCAACGCCCCGCCATCGGACCCGCTGCCCAGCGACCCCGACTGGGCCGGACGGACCGTGTTCGTGGACAACCGGGAACGTGGATCCGACGTGCCCGCCGAGGACGTCTGGCGCGTGATCCAAGGGATCGGCGGAACGAACGGCTGGTATTCGTGGCCCGCGGCGTGGGCCATCCGCGGCGTGCTGGACAAGCTGGTGGGCGGCGCCGGACTCACCCGCGGCCGACGGCATGCCGGCCGGCTCGGCGTCGGTGATGCCGTGGACTGGTGGCGGGTGGAAGCCATCGAGGAGGACCCCGAGCGCCGGCTGCTGCGGCTGCACGCGGAAATGAAGGTGCCCGGGCAGGCCTGGCTGGAACTCTCGGTGGCTCCCGAGGACGGCGGCAGCGTGTACCGCCAGCGCGCCATCTACTTCCCCAGCGGACTCTCCGGCAAGCTCTACTGGTGGCTGGTCCTGCCGTTCCACGGCCTGATCTTCCCGTCCATGGCCCGCAACATCATCAACCGGGCCGCCGGGCTCGGGGCGGCTGATGACGCGGCGGCCAAGATCGGCTAGATTGACGGACCATGAACGACGACGACGGACCGTTCGAACGCTATGAGCGCCCCGAGGGGCTCGACGACGCCACATTGGAGGCCTTGGGCAAGCTCTCCGAGGCGCTGGAAGTGATCGAACACGCCCGCGGATCCCTCTACGCGTTCCATCGGCTCACCGGCACGGCCGACTTTGCCTTGAGCGAGGCCGTGGAGTTGCTGCGCAAAGCCGGGCACCACGAGTTGGCCGAGCGGATCGACGAGGAGATGGTGGGCCGGAACGTCATCGAGGGGCACTGGACCTTCCAGATCATCGACGACTACGACGAGACCTACTACGGACCCATCAAGGAGCTGGAGCGACAGGCCCGCGAGAAGCTGGCCGACGGCCGCAAGCACCTGTTCGAAGCCGAGATGAAAGAGGAGCGGCGCACCCACGGGCTGAAGAACCACGAGGCAAAAGCTCCCAGCCGGCGCGACCCTGACTCCTAACCGGAGGGCTACATTACTGGCCCTTGCTAGTGATACAGTGCGCCGTCCAAACAAGTATCGTTGGGTACCAACAGCAGGTCGAACCCTGTGAGGTCGGGTGACCGCCCAGATTCTGGAACCGGAGCTGCTCGATCTGAGTCACCCGTGCACGTGAGAGGCAGCAGCAGTTACTCTCAGGACTGTTGGACCGCGGTGCGTCCTGTTCAGGACGCGCCGGTGGGCGCAGAATTTGACTCACGCTTCCCGGGACGAAGCCATAGTCCTACCTTGCTGCGCCTGCGGTCTTGGCCGAGCGCCGGCGACTGCTCGAATTCTCCCCCTAGATTAGAGGGTACGCGCTACGATTCGGTCGACGATTCGGTCAAAAACCGCTTCTTTCCATGCGCTCTCGAGACGGTCCACAGTTCCCAGTGCCTTCAGGCTGTTGCCCCCGTATGCCATGACGGTCGTCTGATGATGCTGGATGAGAGAACGAACCTGGTTTGGAGAAAGCTCGGGATGGAATTGTGTTCCATAAATAGCATCACCAAATTTGAAAGCCTGCACGGCACTGTGGCCGTTTCTTGCCAGGACGACCCCTCCGCCTGCCCTCAATGAATCTGCGTCGACCTCTTCGTAGTGAAAGGCCGGCACCACCGTGGGTAGGGTTTCCTCATCTGCCCACCGAACAGTCGTGAGACCGACTTCGATCTCGTTTCCGCCTCGGACGCTCCCCGGCAACAATGCTTCGGAGATCATCTGTGCACCCAGACAAATCCCATAAACCAGACACCGCCCCTGCTGGGCGCGCTTCAGTAATTCGCCGGTCCGGACCAGGGCCTCCGGCATCCACCCCGACGTGTCATTGACCGATGTAGCACCACCGGTTAGGACGTGGAGTTTGGCAGAAATATCCATCCATTCAGCGTCATCATGATAACGCCGGCTGACCCGCAACCCCCGCCGGGCTAGAAGCTTTTCAACTTGCACACCGTAGTCAAGACCACCGTACGCTTCACCGTCTGCAACCCAGACGACCGCGTCAACATCTCTCGGCATATCTCCTCATCAGAAGAAGTTCTTAAGTATCTCGATGGCTGCGCTACACGTCTCAATGACAGACAACGCAGTCAGGACGCCAACGACCAAATTGATGCGTTTCAGCCTGCGACCTTGGTCCTCGGCCAACCTTAGCTCAACAGCCTGCCGCACGGTCGACAAGAGATCCTCGGCCCTCGTTTGCAGCTTGGCGGTGTCCCATGCTTGAAGGATCGCGTTGCGAAGCCGAAGAGTGTGATAGTCGTAGCTGAATGTCGGAGTCACGAGAGCGTGATACTCGGCCCTCAGTTGATTAGTGAGATTCCGCAGCCATTCCACATCCGCATGACCTTGAGTGTCACGGAGCCATTCATCAGCTGCTGCTGCCGTCCGCGCCACCCGCCCGTACATAACATCGAGAAGTAGCAGAAGTGACACGACCTTCTGCAGGTCTTTCATCGGGTCTGGTGTAATCAGCAGGTTATAGGCGTAGCCGGCGTAGAAAAATTGGTCTCGCCAAGGAGAAGCGGATACCAGCGGTGCCGGCGAATTCGGATACACCAACTGCCTCAGGTCAGTGTTGAGGACGGAAGTGCCAGGCTCCGGATGGCATGTTGTGCCACAGTAGGTAGCGTTGAAATAAGGCACCACGACTTCGATGGCTTCATTCTTATGGGTTCGTCGCAGCAATGCGGCCAGAGGCTGCAGCAGCTTTGACCTAATCAACGCTGCAAGAGCCTCGCGTCCCTTCGGTCCGATTGAGGCCATCGTTTGCTGTCTGAGTTGGGCATCCCAACCCCCGATGAAATGTAATGAAACTGCGATAGCGCCTGACCCGTCAGCATGCACGATTCCTTCAACACGGACATTGTGTGCTTCTGAATCCGACTCATTCTGTTGCATGATTTGATTGACGGCTGCTGCCAACATGCCGGAAAACTCACTGCTCGCGTTGAAGCATTCAAACGCAACGTCGATTCGGCCATCATATGTGAGAGTTCCGTTTACGAGTGCAGACAATGGGAAATTGCCACGGACGAAAGCGCCAGTTCCGTCGAGATCACTGTCGGCAGGAAAGGTTCCATCCAAGCTAGGCGTGAGGGGATCCCGTTTCACGTGAAATGGCGCAGTAAATGCTATGTACGCATCACCGGCGATGTCGACATGGCCTGCTTCTACCGCGAGTGCTTCAGTCACAAACACCGAGATTACCGGACACAAACTAGTTTACTGCTTCATGACGATATTCTTCGAAAAAGCGTCATGTTGGAATAGAGATTAAAGCACCAAAGGCCACGTCACAGGGTGGGCCGAGGACACAGATGGTCCGCCAATCGTAGGCGTCGGACGGAGAATCTCGGCTGGTTCCGTGCAGATGAGGCTCCACTTTAGGTTTTGTAGACTCGAACAGGTCGCGCCAGGAGTTCGTGCTCGCCAAGGCAGGCCCGCGAAAAGCTGGCTGACGGCCGCAAGCACCTGTTCGAGGCCGAGATGAAAGAGGACCGGCGCACCCACGAATTGAAGAACTACGAGGCAAAAGCTCCCAGCCTACGCGACCTCGACCCCCGACAGGGCCGCGTCCCTTGACACCGCGGGAACGCCAGCGCAGCGGCGCCAGACTCACTACCGGTGCCATAGTGAGTGGCTTGTACAGTGGGTGCCACATTCCGTGCGCGAGGGTGAGCATTCCTTAGGTTTGCTTGGAACCACCCCTACTGTTCCAGCCCATCGGACGGGTCAGCGCCAGTTTGGCTTACCGCCCGGAGGCAGTGTGGCGTCGGCTGTACGCCATCTTCCGAAGCCTGCCTTCGGAACTGCTCCCTTCGCTAGTTCTGGGGGTAGACAACCGCCAGCGGCAACCGGCCGCAGGCCAGTACGGCGAGCTGGAGGCCGGGGTATCGGTCGCCTCGGGGCAGCACGGTCCGCGCGCCCGGGAAAGACCGGCCCGCATCGCCGCCTCCGGACGCTTCCGGCGCGCCGCCCACGGGCTGCTCATCCAGCACGGTCTGCTCGTCCGCCACGGGCTGCTCGTTCGTCAGGGCCTGCTCTTCCAACACGGGCTGCTCGTCCGGCACCGCCGGCACGGCTCCCGGCGCCAGCAGCGTTCCGGCCGCCAGCTGCGGGTCGGCGGAGACCACCACCCGGCCAACATGGTTGACCAGGGCCGCGGCCGGGTGCAGTTTCTTTAGCGCCGGCAGCAGCACCGGTTCCAGTGATTCAACAAAGACGTCCGCGCCGGCCACGCCGACCCGTCGTCCGCCTGCTGTGACCGGGACCGTCATGGTCATGGTGTATTCGTCCGTGCAGAGGAAGTCGACGTACGGTCCGGTCACATGCGGCCGGCCGGTCTCCATCGGCTTGGTGAACCACTCACGCCGCATATAGGCGTCCGACGCCGACGCGAGGGCCGGCAGCACCAGCCGCTCCATGGATTCGCCCTGCCACCACGCCATATGCCAGGCCGCATCGGCCACCGCCTGGTCGGCTGCCACAAAGCCGGCGCCCACTACGGGCCACTCTCCGCGCCGCACCAGCGCTGCGGCCAGCGGCTGCATGGTGGTGGTGACCCGTTTGCAACCCGGTTGCTTCTGGGGATCGGCGAAGAGCTCTGCCAAAACCGGCACCCAGCCGGCCACATCGGTTAGGATTTCTTCGAAGAATCCGGTGACGTCGGCGAGCGGCTCCGCGTGACGTCCTGCAGCCAGTTCGGCCAGTGAGCTCATCCCGTTCTCCTTTGAGCGGTAGCGGACGTGGGGTCGGCGGGCCGGTCGGTCAGCCGGGCATGTTCATCGATCAGTGCCGCGAGGCCGGTTTGGATCTGGGCGGTCACGGTTTCGCGGGCGGCCGCCGGATCAGCTGCGGCGACTGCGTCGGCGATGCGCTCGCACATCGTCACCATGGTGGCGTCGAACTCGTCGTCCTCATGCAGCAGCGACATCAGCGGACCGAAGTCTTTGTAGAGCCGGACGAACTCACGCGTCAGCCGTGCCGACTGGCTCAATGCCGCCAGCTCCAGGAGGAATTCGCCGACCACGGCACCGCCCAGGCCCGTCGGGTGGGAACCGTGCAGGATCCGCCGCAGCGCCTCGGCGTCGTCCGGGTCGGCAAAATCGGCTGCCAGTTCGGCCGCGGTGGCCGCTATGGCGCGGTAGTGGATGGCCAAATCCCGGAGCTCCACCCGGCTCATGCGGCCCAGCCGGCCGCGGACCAGTTCCGCACGCCGTCCGGTTGGAACGGTGATGAAGGTGCCGCCCTCGCGGCCCCGTCGGGTGGCCACCAGCCCGCGGGAGCGCAGCCCCACGAGAGCTTCCCGTGCCGTCACCGTCGCCACGCCCATCGACGAAGCCAGCTCGGCCTCGCTGGGAAGCCGGTCGCCGTCGGCCAGCACGCCGGCGGCAATGCCTTCCACGATCCGGTCCTCGACCCGCTGCGCCTTGCCGCCCTCGCCCAGCGGGGCGAAGACCGCAGCGAGCAGGCGCTGGCGTGGCGGGGAGTCCTTGGGCATGCGGTAGATCCTTCCAGACGGACCGGCCGCTGAACGGCATGACGCGGCGAGGCCAGCCGCTGGAACGGTCCGTAACAAAGAATTTACACGATGTGACCGGCTTTACATTTAACATCTGCTTTCATAGGTTAACGCAGGACCATGTAACCCGCACCACATCAGACCCCCGAAAGGATCCAGCCGTGCAAGCCACAGCCACCTCCGCCACCACTGCCTCGGACGGCACGGCGGCCGCCGCTACACCGGCCATCTCCCTGCGGCAGGTGGTGAAGACTTTTGGCGAATTCACCGCCGTTCAGGGCCTTGACCTGGACATCGAGCAGGGCGAGTTCTTCTCGCTGCTGGGTCCCTCCGGCTCCGGCAAGACCACCGTGCTGCGGATGATCGCCGGCTTCGAGCTGCCCAGCTCCGGACGGATCGACCTGGCCGGCCGCGACGTTACCCGCAAGGCTCCTTTCGAACGCGACGTCAATACCGTTTTCCAGGACTACGCGCTCTTCCCGCACCTCACCGTGGCGCAGAACGTGGAGTACGGGCTCAAGCTGCGCAAGACACCGCGGACTGAGCGCCGCAAGCTGGTGGCCGAGGCGCTGGAGATGATCCGGCTGCCGCAGGTGGCCGACCGGCTTCCCTCGCAGCTCTCCGGCGGCCAGCGCCAGCGCGTCGCCCTGGCCCGCGCCCTGGTCCTGCGCCCGCAGGTGCTGCTGTTGGACGAGCCGCTCGGCGCCCTGGACAAGCAGCTCCGCGAACAGATGCAGGTGGAGCTGAAACAGATCCAGCGCACCGTAGGCATCACCTTCGTCTTCGTCACGCACGACCAGGAAGAGGCGCTCACGCTCTCGGACCGGGTGGCCGTGTTCAACGACGGCGTGGTGGAGCAGGTCGGCACGCCGGAGGATCTCTACGAACGCCCGGGCAGCCGGTTTGTTGCCTCCTTCCTGGGCAACACCAACTTGGTGGAGGGTGCACTCGCCATGCAGCTCACCGGCTCCGAGTCGCTGCTGAGCATCCGGCCGGAACGGATCCATGTCCGCCAGTTGGACGATCCGCTGGACTCCGACGGCCTCTCCACCGTCGAAGCGGTGATCGAGGAGATCATCTACACCGGCCCCGCCACCCGCTACGTGGCACGCACCGCCGGCGGGCAGAGCCTGATTGTCCAGGAGCAGAACGATTCCCGTGCCTCAGGGGCCCAGCGCGGCGACCGGGTCCGGCTCCAGTGGTCCTCCCGCTTCAACTACACCGTCTAAACCGCATCACCCGCATCAACTACGCACCGAAGGAAAGGCATTCCATGAAGATCACCAAGGCACTGCCGCTGGCGGCACTCGCCTCGCTCTCGCTGGTTCTGGCCGGCTGCGGCGGCTCCGCTCCCGCGTCGTCGGCCGGAGGCATCGAGGTCCCGGACATCCCCGCGGCCACCGAGGTGGGCGAGTCCGAGGGCGAAGTCAACATCATCGCCTGGGCCGGCTTCGTCGAGGACGGCTCCACCAACCCCGACGCCGACTGGGTCACCGAGTTCGAAAAAGAGACCCAGTGCAAGGTCAACCGCAAGGTCGGCGCCACCAGCGACGAGATGGTCCAGCTGATGCGCACGGGTGAATACGACCTGGTTTCCGCCTCCGGCGACGCCTCCCTGCGCCTGATTGCCGGCGGCGACGTCGCCCCGATCAACACCGACCTGATCCCGAACTTCGGCCACATTGTGGACGGCCTGAAGGGCCAGATCTACGACACGCTCAACGGCAAGAGCTACGGCGTGCCGATCGGCCGCGGCGCCAACGTGCTGATGTACAACACCGAGGACGTGCCCGAAGCACCGGACTCCTGGGAAGCCACCTGGGACCCGAACAGCGAATACGCCGGCAAGATCATGGCCTACGATTCGCCGATCTTCATTGCCGACGCCGCGGTGTACCTGATGGCCACGCAACCGGACCTCGGCATCACCAACCCGTACGCGCTGGACCAGGACCAGTTGGCCGCCGCGGTCGAGCTGCTCAAGACCCAGAACACCATCGCCGGCGAGTACTGGAACGATGCCCTGAAGGCGGTCTCCTCGATCTCCTCCGGCACCGCGTCGCTGGGCACCGGCTGGCAGGTCATCGTGAACATTGCCCAGGCCGACGGCGGCAAGGTCGAGTCCGTGCTGCCGAAGGAAGGCGCCACCGGCTGGTCCGACACCTGGATGCTCTCCGCGAAGTCCAAGAACCCCAACTGCGCCTACCAGTGGATGGACTGGGCGTCCTCCGCCGAGGTGAACGCCAAGATCGCGCAGAACTTCGGCATGGCCCCGGCCAACGCGCAGGCGTGCGAGGGCTCCAAGGAGAACGAGGAGCACTGCGCCACCTACCACGCCACTGACGAGGACTACTACAAGCAGGTCTGGATGTGGACCACCCCGGTGGAGCAGTGCATTGACGGCCGCACCGACGTCACCTGCACCAACTACCAGGAGTGGACCAAGGCCTGGACCGAGGTCAAGGGCTAGCCCTCCCCCGGCAGCCCACCCAGAGGCAGGGGTACGGCACGCGGTGAGCACCGCCGTCGTGCCCCTGCCCTGGGGTCACTCCCCCAGCACGACGCCGGTGCCCCGCCGGCCGTGCGCACCGCACCTTGATTAGCACCGCACCTGATCTGCACCGCACCTGATGAAACACCGCACCTGAAGGAGGATCGGCGGCCAGCCCGCCGGAAACCGCCATGGCAGCACCCACGATCGAACCGGAGGCCGAAGCCGGCAGCGTCCCGGCGCCCGGCAGCACGCGCAGCGGACTGGGCGACATGCTCTCCCGGCTGCTCTACGCGCGGCCGAAACTGCGGCTGACCGCGCTCCTGACCCTGCCGCTGGCCTGGCTGGGCGTGCTGTACATCGGATCCCTGATCCTGCTGTTCATCACCGCGTTCTGGACCACGGACTCTTTCACCTCCAAGGTGATCCCGGCGTTCACGCTGGAAAACTTCGTCGAGATCCTCACCGTGCCGGCGTACCAGCTGACCGCGTTGCGGACCATCGGCATAGCACTGGCCGTGACCGTGCTGTGCGCGGTGCTGGCGCTGCCGCTGGGGTTCTACATGGCCAAGGTGGCATCGCCGCGGATGCGGGCCGTGCTGGCCATTGGCATCACGCTGCCGCTGTGGGCCGGATACCTGGTGAAGGTGTTCTCCTGGCGCATCACGTTCATGAGCGGCGGCCCGCTGGACTGGCTGCTGGCGCCGCTGGGCATGACCGGGCCGGGCTACGGCACCGCGGCGCTGGTGATCACGCTGGCCTACCTGTGGTTCCCGTACATGGCCGTGCCGGTGTACTCGGCGTTCCGCCAGATCCCGGACAACCTGTTCGACGCTTCCTCCGACCTGGGCGCGAAGGCCTGGTCCACGGTGCGGACCGTGGCCGTCCCGCTGCTGAAGCCGGCGTTCATTGCCGGCTCCATCTTCACCTTCTCGCTGAGCCTGGGCGACTACATCGCCGCCCAGTTCGTGGGCGGGAAGACGCAGGTGATCGGCACCGTGATCGCCTCCAACATCAACCTCAACCCGCCGCTGGCCGCCGCGTTCGGCACCGTGCCCATAGTGGTGGTAGTCCTGTATCTCTTCCTGGCCCGCAAGTCCGGCGCCCTCAAGCAGCTTTAGGAACAGACCGATGAGACTCTCCTCCTCCGCCAAGGTCACCCTGCGCTTGTTCGCCGGCCTGGTGATGGCCGCCATCTACCTGCCGTTGCTGCTGGTGATCCTCAATTCCTTCAACGCCACCACCTCCGGCGCCTTCCCGATCACGGAGTTCACCACCCGTTGGTGGGAGGCCGCCTTCCACAACGAGGGCGTGCGCGAGGCCCTCTGGACCTCGCTGCGGGTGGCCGCGGTAGCCACCGTGATTGCGCTGCTGCTGGGCAGCATGATCGCGTTCGCGCTCTCCCGCTACGACTTCTTCGGCAAGAACACCGTGAACCTGCTGGTGGTGCTGCCCATCGCCCTGCCCGGCATCGTCACCGGCGTGGCCCTGAACAACACCTTCAAGACCGTGCTGGAGCCGCTGGGCATCGGGCTGGGACTGTTCTCGGTGATCGTGGGGCACGCGACGTTCTGCATCGTGATGGTGTTCAACAACGTGCAGGCCCGGCTGGGCCGGATGAACAAGGGCCTGGAAGAGGCAGCCATGGACATGGGCGCCAACGTGGTCAAGACCTTCTTCCAGGTCACGTTCCCGGGTTTCCGCTCCGCGTTCGTGGCCGGCGGCCTGCTGGCCTTCGCGCTGAGTTTCGACGAGATTGTGGTGACCACGTTCACCGCCCCGCCCGGCACCGAGACACTGCCGATCTGGATCTTCAACAACATGGCCCGGCCCAACCAGGCGCCGGTGGTCAACGTGATCGCCGCCGTGCTGATCATCGTGTCGATGATCCCGGTCTACCTGAGCCAGCGGCTGACCGGCGACGACAAGAAGTAGATACGGAAACGGCCGGCCCACTGCCGGCCGTCTTCGAGCCCCTAATTCGGCTGTGGCGGCGCGGGTTCCCGACAACCGGGCCCGCGCCGTCGGCGTTTAGCTTCCCGCTGCCGGTTCCGCTTGCACCGACGCGGCCAGCCCGAGTTCGTGCTCGCCGAGATCGGCGAAGTAGGACTCGACGGTGGCGCGGTCAACCTCGGCCAGGGTGGCCGGGTTCCACGTGGGGTTGCGGTCCTTGTCGATCACCTGGGCGCGGACGCCCTCGGCGAAGTCCGGGGCGGCGACCAGCCGGACCCCCAGCCGGTAGTCCTGGTCCAGCACTTCTTCGAGCGTCTCCATCTTGCCGGCACGGCGCAGGGCTTCGAGCGTGAGCTTCACCGCCGTGGGCGACTTCGCCGCGATCTCCTCGGCAGCGGCCTGGGCGGCCGGCTCCGGCGATTCCCGCAGGGCGGCGAGGATCTGCTCCACGTCGTCGTGCGCGTAGCACTCGTCGATCCACCCGCGCTCCTTTTCCAGGTCCGACGCCGGGACGTCCGTCCGGGAGAAGGCCGCCATGGCTTCCTGGGCCGGGGCCTCGGCGAGCGCGGCGGCCAGGGCCGGAAGCTCGGCGCTGTCCACAAAGTAGTCGGCCAGGCCCATGGCGATGGCATCGGCCCCGGTGCCGGTGCCGGCAGTGAGTGCCAAGTGGGTGCCCAGCTCCCCCGGCGCCCGGGAGTACAAGAAGCAGCCCCCGACGTCGGGAATGAAGCCGATGCGGGTTTCCGGCATCCCGACCTTGGTCCGCTCGGTCACCACCCGGTGCGAGGCGTGCGCGGAGATGCCGATGCCGCCGCCCAGCACCACGCCGTCCATGAACGCGACGATCGGCTTAGGGTACCGGGAGATCAGCGAGTTCATCCGGTACTCGTCTTCCCAGAAGATCTCGTCGCCGCCGTCCTTCATATGCCGGTAGATGGCCACGATGTCCCCGCCGGCGCACAGCCCCCGCTCGCCGGCGCCGGAGATGAGGACGCTCTCCACCGCGTCGTCCTCAGCCCACTCGTGGAGCGCGGCCGTGACAGCGGTGATCATCGAGTCGTTCAGGGCATTAATGGCCTTCGGCCGGTTCAGCACAATGTGTCCCAAGCGGCCGGTACGCTGCAGCAGAATCTCTTGAGTATTCATCGCAGCACAGCCTACCGCGGCAGGGCGTCAACGGGCAGGGCGCTGCTCGGCCGAAAAGGCGCTGGACCGAATGAACGACGGAGCCCCAACCGCCTTGCTGAGGGACGGCTGGACGATGGCCGGCTTAGGTGCCGGGCGGGCGATTGCCCTGCTCCGGCTCCCCGTTCCCCGGCGCGGCCGACCCTGGCCGAGGCGCTGCCCCTGGCGCTCCGGGCGTTGATCCCGGTCCGCCAGCACCTGACCCCGACGCTCCCGGCGCTGTCCCCGGTCCGCCAGCACCTGGCCCCGACGCTCCCGGCGCTGTCCCCGGTCCGCCAGCACCTGGCCCCGGCGCTCCCGTCGCTGTCCCCGGTCCGGGCGCCCAGTTTCCCGTTGCCGTTCCGGGCGTTCCAGGCATCCGTGGACCCTCGGGCGGTGCGGAAACCGGGGGTTCGTCGGCGCCCTGGTCAAGGCGGAACGGCGGGTACTCGTCGCGCATCAGCAGCACGTAGGCTGCCAGCCGATAAGCCCAACGGTTGAGCCCCATGATGAAGGCAAACATTTCATAGCGGTAGCGCGCCGTGAACAGCAGGATCACAGCGGTGATCAGGATGAGCACTCCCAGCAGGGACAGTCCCCAGGAGGACACCGATGCACCGTCGCCCCAACTGCGGCTCCAAACGAGTCCGCTGCCGCTGGTGAAGATGCCGACGATCAGCAGGTGCGGAATCGCCAGCAGCCACCACTTCACCAGCACCAGCCCGTGCGAGAGTCGCTGCGGATAGGCAACGTCCAGGTCGGCGGGATATTCGGCCGTGGCCAGCGTGAACGGCGGGTACCGGTCGGTGCCCAGCGCCGAGTATCCGTAGAACCCCACCCGCCAGGACCAGCGCAACACCCCGACGTTGAAGCAGAACCAGGACCGCGGGTACCGGCCGGTGAACAGGATGACGATTCCGGCCGCGATGGTGCTGATCACCAGCGCGAACCAGAGCAGCGCCAGGACAATGTAGTGCGGGATGACCAGCAACCACTTGACCAGCCATAGCCCCCGCGAGAGCCGGCTGTCCAAGTAGCCTGCCAGCCGGACGGGATACACCGACGTCGGCGTCCTCTCCCAGCCCGCGTTTCCGGCCAGGGTGGCGCCCGGGCCTTGGCCGGGGCGGGGACGCGCGAGGTCGATATTCCGGCCCAACCCCGCGGAACCGAGCAGTAGCAAGGGAATTCCGATGACCAGCGCGATGATTCCGGGGATCAGCAAACCGCTGCCGATCGGCCCCAGCAAATCGGAGCGCGCGCCGGCCTGCAGGTCCACCCAGACCGGACGGCTGGCATCGGCGTTCATCACCACCAGAGACCATTGTCCGGGTTGCACCTTCCAGGAGATCGTTTGAGAACCGGCGCCGGAGGCGGATTGGGTCCAGAAGTCCTGCTCCGCCGGTGCGGCGGGAGCGCGGTTGCCCGGCGTCGTCCGGTCGCGGTTGTCCCGCCAGGACATCTGCCCTTCCCCGGTTTGGGACCAAGAGGCACTACTGAGCCGAGTAACGGGCACGTCCCGCAGATAGGTCTGGACGTCGGAGGCCTTGGCGATGCCCACGAAGACTTCCTGGTCCGGGACCACGGCCTCGGCGCGCACCTGCACACTGGCAAGGTCACCGACCGGTGGCATGCCCTCGGACCAGGGGTCGACCATCACGGAGGGACTGGTCAGCGCGTACCCGGTGCTCTGGTATTGCCTGGTGCCGCCGGTCAGGTAGCCGCCGTCGCTTTGCGCGGCAGCAGCGCCCAACACGATCGATCCGGCGATGGTCATCCCTATCCCAAGCATGCTCAGCAGCACGCCAAGGACCAACAGGACCCAGTTGCCGGGCTTCATACGGGCCCGCGGCGGCCCGGGAGGGGGTGCGTACGGTGGGGCTGGTTGGGCGGTCATGGCGATCCTTTCGCACCGCGCCAAACCGTGGTCGGCGCGGCCGCCTAGGGCTGGATGGGCAGAATCTTGGCGGCCAGATCGGCTCCCCACTGACGCGCCCGGGCCTCCTCCTCCGGCATCAATTGGTTGGTAGAGGTGACCAGAAAGCTTTCCGGTTCGGCCAACAGTTCGAATCCGTGCCGGCGCAGGGCCTTGGCAATCGTGTGGCTGGCCCGGCCGGTGAATAGCGCGGGAGCTTTGATCCGGGTGTCGAAGGCGGCGGCCTTGCCGCTGCTTTTTCCCAGCGACGCCAACCAGTCGCGCACCGCCGGCCCCTGGGCCGCCGGGTCCATCTCCAGCTCATTCTTCGGGGCTTCCTTCGCCGCTGCCTTGCGGGTGGAGTCCCGGCTGAGTCCGTGCACGTGGGTAGGCGCCCCCACCACTAGAACGTCTCCGGGGCGGATCTCACGATCCCGTGCCGCGTCGACGGAGAAAACTTCAGCCGGGCAATGCGCTTCGGTCAGGCCGTGGCCGATGGCTCTCGCAATGTGGTGGGTATTTCCGTACATGGATTCGTAAACCACAACTACTGCCATGCTGTGTACCCTCTGCCGTGCCCTGGAAGACTCACCAGACGCCTTGGAGTCCGGCCGAGCGAGGGTCTCGGGCTTCGATGATGAGCCGCACCGGTCCGGCAACCAGGGCTTCAGCATGCGGTGCCAGGCCCGCTTGTTTGGGCACTTCGGCGTTAAACTGCGCGATTCCGCCGGTAGAACGCTGGGCGCTGACAAGGCCGATCAAGACATGCACTGCGGCACCACCCCCCCTTGGTGTGCTCCCCCATCCCGTCACATGACCGGCCCCCCGGCCCGAACGGCTGCAGGCACCATGCTACTCAGCCGCCCGGTACGTGGATAGGCCTAGGTGCAATGCAGGAGTACCGCATGTTGGCCCGGTGACTAACGACGGCGGTGCTCACCTCCCGGCGAGCGCCCGGCTGACAAGCCCGGGTTCCGGATTGGTCAGCACCTCGCCGCCCACCAGCACGGTGGGAACAGTTTCGTTCCCGTCGTTGTGATCCCGCACGAAGGCAGCGCCTTCCGGGTCCCGCCAGATGTTCACCCAGTGCGCGCTGCGGCCGCTGCGACCTAAGGAGGCCTTCAGCCGCAGGCAATAAACGCAGCCGGGCCGCCAGAAGATGACCACCCCGCCGTCGTCGTTCTTGTCTTTCAGCAAAGCCCACGGCTCCTGCCGGCCGCCGAAGAAAGGACTTACCGACCATGCGGCGGCCAGCAGAAGTGCGGCAACGACGATGCCCGCCAGCCAGTCTCCGTCCTGCCCGGAAGAGACCAGCATGGCCACCGCCGCAGCAGCAAAAGCGGCCGCCCCAAACCAGCGCTCAAAGCGTTTCATGCCCACAGACTACCCGGGGGCGCAACCGCGCTCCCGGCCGTGTTGGCGGGCGACTTGGGCAGCGGCGTCAAGGTTCCTCCCAGCTTTTGCCTTGCCCGCGCCCATCTGCGCAGGCTAACGTCGCACACTGGCCACCGAGATGGGAGATCAGTGTGACTAAGAAATGGTTGTTGAGTCTGGCTGTTGCCGGCTCCATCGCCGTCCTCACCGCTTGCGGCGGGGCGCCCGAGGACGGCGGCGCCAGCCCGGCCGCGTCGGCCGAGTCGAGCGCAGGCGCCGAGGGACAGGCGCAGATGCCGGAGCCGGACCTCAAGGACGTCCCGGATGTAGTGGCGGAAGTCAACGGCACCAAGATCACCAAGGACAAGTTCACCGCCGCCTACGAGGGCCAGTTCCAGCAGATGGCCATGCAGTCCCAGATGACGGGCCAGGAGGTGGACCAGGACGCGCTGAAGAAGCAGACCGCCGAAGCGATGGTCGGCACGCAACTGCTGATCCAGGAGGCCGACCACCGCGGCATCAAGGCGCCGCAGAAGGACGTGGACGCCGAGCTGGAGAAGATGGCCAAGGCCAACCAGTTCAAGACCGTCGATGAACTCCTTGCCGCCATCAAGAAGCAGGGCATGGACCAGAACGAGGTCAATGCCGAGATGGAAACCCAGGTCAAGGTGAACAAGCTGATCGCCGAGGAAGCCGGCGACACCAAGCCCTCCGAAAAAGAGCTGAAGGCCGCCTACGATCAGGCCAAGCAGCAGCAGGAGGCAATGGGCGAACAGTCCGGCCAGAAGGCCGAAGTTCCCTCCATGGAGGAAATGCGCCCGAACCTGGAAGAGCAGGTGAAGGCGCAGAAGGAATCCGAGGCGACCCAGGCGCTGGTCACCGACCTGCGGGAGAAGGCGGACGTCAAGATCCACCTCTGATTCTTCCCAAGCCAGAAGCGTTCGACGCCGGTGCCCGCCTCAGGTGGGCATCGGCGTCGTCATCTGTGTGCGGCACGCGCTGGCGGCAGCGGTAGTCCGCGCGAGAAGGCGGGGCCGCACTCCTTACTGGCCGCAGTCCCTACTGGCGCTCCGCGGCCTGATCACTGGCGGGCCGCGGACTGGCTGGCCAGCAGGGCCGGCTGCCGGACCGCCGCGTAGAGCAGCATGTCCCGGCGTTCACCACCGATGACCTGGTAGCTGCGCAGCAGGCCTTCGCAGCTGAAGCCGGCCGCTTCGGCGGTGCGGAACGACGCCGTGTTCCACGGCTCAATGTAGAGCTCCAGCCGGTGCAGCTCCGGGATGGTCCAGCCGAAGGATGCCAGCGCCGCCAGCGCGTCGGCCGCGCGGCCCTGTCCGCGGTGCACCGGCGCCATCAGGTAGCCGGCCGTGGCCCGGCCCTCCGGCAGGTAGGTCAGCCACAGCCCAATCTGGCCCAGCGCCCGGTCCGTCTGCGCGTCCGCCACTGCGAACGAGTACCCCGCGCCGGAGGTGAACCGGCCGTTCTGGCGCAAGATCCATTCCACCGCCTCGTCCTGCGGGCACGGCAACGGGATGGAACTGATCAGCGGAATGTACGGGTCCTCGGCCAGCTCCATGGCCAGGTGTGCGTCCTCGCTGCGGAACTGGCGCAGCACCACCCCGCCATGCGCCGGCGGGACCTCTGGCCAAGCGAGCGGCAGGCGTGCATCCATGACTTCGATTCTGCCAGTTGCCGCCGGCTTGGCCAGCGGTTGCGTCTCCGGGCCGGGCCGCTGAGCCCGAAGAACTCGGCGAGCGACCCTGCTGGAATCACTGCCAGTGGCCCCGATCCTTTCCATCGGAGCCACTCGCAGTGCGACTAAGCCACGGCCTCGGCAGCTGCCGAGCCAGAGGAGCGTGTGCTATTTGTTGGCGGCCGTGGGCGCTGCCATCTGCGATTCGACCTGGTGCGGTCCTCCTGCGGAGGGCCGGACGTCGAAGTCGAAAATCGAGGTGGGCAGGTACACGGTGGAACACGAGTTCGGGATGTCGACGACGCCGGACAGCCGGCCCTCGATCGGCGCGGCACCGAGCAGCAGGTAGGCCTGCTCCGGGCTGTAGCCGAACTTGGTCAGGTAGTCGATGGCGTGCAGGCAGGCCCGCTGATAGGACAGGTGCGAATCCAGGTACTTTTGCTCACCATCCAGTGTCACCGACGTGCCGGAGAACGCGAGCCATTCGCTGAACCGTGGATCCACGATGCCCGGCATGAAGATGGCGTTCTCGCTGACCCCGTACGTGTCCATGCCTCCCTTGATGAGATCGACGCGCAGGTCCAGGAAGCCGCCCATTTCGATGGCACCGCAGAAGGTGATCTCGCCGTCGCCCTGGGAGAAGTGCAGGTCCCCCATCGACAGGTTGGCACCGTCCACGAAGACCGGGTAGAAGACCCGGGTGCCCTTCGAAAAGTTCTTGATGTCCTGGTTTCCGCCGTTTTCACGAGGAGGCGCGGTACGGGCCGCTTCCCCTGCCACCCGGTCGAAATCGGATTGCGGCACGCCACCGAGGACGGCGTCTTGGGGAAGAGGAGGCAAGGCCAGTGGCGGCACCCTGTTCGGGTCCTTCGCGATGAGGTCGCCCTCGCGCTTGTTCCATCTGGCCAGCAGTTCCGCGGAGGGAGCCGTGCCCATCAATCCGGGGTGGATCAGTCCGGTGAACGAAACCTCTGGAACGTGCCGCGACGCGGCCACCTGGCCGGTGAAGTCCCAGATTGCCTTGTAGGCGTCCGGGAACTGGTCGGTGAGGAACCCGCCGCCGTTGTTTCGGGAGAAGATGCCGGTGTAGCCCCAGCCCTGTCCGGCCAATGGCCCGGAATCTTCCTGCGGGATCGGGCCCACATCCAAAATGTCCACAACCAACAGGTCGCCCGGTGCGGCCCCCTCGATGGCGAAGGGGCCGCTGAGTTTGTGCACGGTCGGAAGCGGGGCGTTGAGGATGTCCTCCGCCGAGTCGTCATTGACGATCGCACCGTCAAACCATTCACGGCAATGCACACGGAATACGTCACCTGGCCTGACCGTGGCCACCGGCGGAATCTCCGGGTGCCATCGGTTGTGGCCGACTTTCTCCTGGTCCTCGAATTTCTTTGTCGAATCAAGGGGGAATATAACCTCGGGCATTGTTCTCTCTCCTTAGGATGTTCGGCAAAAATTAGTTCTCTCAGTGCCTGGGCAGCTTTTGGTGCAGCGGGTTGGCGGTGTACGCCGTGCGATTCTTTCGCTTACCGGGCAGGCCGGTGACAACCGGCGGCTCGTGTGCACTGCGTTTAGCGTCGTCGATTAGCCGAAATTCCGCCGACCCGGCACGGGAAAGGTGCGGCGCGCTCATTTTCCGATGTGACGAAGTACCGCAGGCAGGGCAGGGCATCGAATCCGGCGCTGCACCCATTCCACAGATCAGGTCGAAAACCGCACATTCGGGGCACCGGTATTCGTAAATAGGCATCAGAAGCGGTTTCCTTTCCTGCTGCAACTCCCTAAGCAGTGGAGGCCGTGGCTGTATCTTCAGCGGTTGTTGAATGAGGGAAGCCCCTGCTGGCCAGGAAGAACGCCACGGCCAGGCAGATTGCTCCCGCGAGCGCCATGATCAGGGCACTGCCCCCGCCGGTCTCATACCTGTTCAGCAGCAGGAGGAACGCCGGGATGGTACCGGTCAGGAAGCTGACGAGAATGGTGAACCAACCGGTTGCGAGGGTAAGCGATACCTTGTGCAACCCCAGCACAAGAAAGAACATGAACCAGAGCACCGCCCAGATGAGCCAGATGGAGCCGAAGACCGGATCATGGACCGACGTGAACTGAATGATTCCAATGATCACGGCGCAGATGGCCACGAACAGGGAAAACCAGCCCAGCCCCTCCCCGGGGAAACCAGTGACTTGAAGAATTCCAACGTACAGGTACGTAAAGCCGAAAAGATACAACCCGGCTGCACCGAAAATCACCGCCGGGTCGTTATTTGCCTGCAGAATAATAAGCGTCGGGAAGACTACCTGCATGGTCCCGACAAAAAAGTTGAGGACCGCCGCCGACTTGCCCGGAATAAGCCCCACCAGCATGAGACCGTTGATGAACAAAACCGCACCAACGTACAATAAACCGACACTGCCCATGTTCGCTCCATGCGATACAGGTGATGATTGAGGTGTAGCTCTGAAGATGTGGTGCAGATCCCCCGCTTCGAGGGTTGCACACCACGCACCGTAATCGGCGCCCGGATAGCACGTGTTGGATGTTCGGGCCCAGCATAGTGGCCCAATTTCTGGAGTGTCAACGACGCGGCGTTTAACCTGCAAGGACGGGTTTAACCGACGGTTAAAGCAGCGTCAGGGCCAGTCCGGCGGCAGCTGCCGCAACGGTAACGATCAGCGTGCCCGCCGCATTGATCATCGCCAGGATCGGGCGGCGGGCTTGCAGGAGGCGGACGGTGTCCACGCTCGCCGTGCTGAAGGTGGTGTAACCGCCCAGGAAACCGGTTCCCAACACGGTCTGCAGGGCAGCCGGGGCACCGTGAAATATGACCGCTCCGGCGAGCAATCCCATGAGCAGCGAACCGCTGACGTTGACCAGTATGGTGCCCAGGGGCAGCTCGCCGCGGAAGCGTGAACTGATCAGCCCGCCGAGCACAAACCGGGCAACGGCGCCCGCCCCGCCGGCAAGCATCACCAGAAGGATGGTCATTCCACGTCCGTTTCGGCCCCGCCGGTGTTCCCGGGCTGGTTGGCGGCACGGCGAGCGGCAGCCACCCACACCCCGGCCGCCCCCGTTGCCAGGCCACCGATCACGGACAGCAGCATGAAAGCCACGGCGTCGGCAATCCTGTCGCCCGCCCAGAGGAGGTTGGCGTCCAGGGCAAGGGTGCTGTAAGTAGTGAAAGCTCCCAAAAATCCCGTGCCGGCGAGCAGCCGCAGTCTCTGTCGTACGCCGACGTCGGGGCCGCTCCGTGCGAGTGCTTCCATCAGTAGGCCGAGCGCGAATGCCCCGGAGAGATTGATGATCAGGGTCGGCAACGGCCAGCCGCCCGGTGAGGGGATCGCGGTATTCAACCAGTATCGGCACAGGGTGCCCAAGGCGCCGCCGCCCATGACCACCAAGATGGCGGGCAACTGCAGGTGCAGCGGTCTGGAGCCGGGGCGTTCTCGGCCGCCGCGGCTCACAGTCTCACCCTGCTGGGCAAATGGCTACGCAACAGCACATCAGCAAGTCTAGGGTTTCCGGCCGGGTTCAAGGGATAACCGACGTGGCGGAATTCTGGCTCGACGCTGCGGTTACCCGCTGTGCGCGGCCGGAACAGCGGTCAACAGTTGCAGCAGCGCCTCGCCGGGGGCCACCCCGTTAACCACGTAGTCGCCCACCGCCTGCTGCCGGTAGATGGCGGGGTGGCAGTCTCCGGTCCCGCTCCCGCTCCAGAGCGCCTTCGCGGATCCGGCTGAACACCGGCTGGAATATCGCGTCCAGTTCCTGGTCCGTGGCGGCGCGGTATTCAGAAATGGTGTGGGTCATGAGAGAGCTCCTTCGTGGTCGGTGTCCCGGTAGTAGCGGGCGCGTTCCGGCTGGCCCGTTCCAGTCCAAGCTGGGGCAGCGAGGCCAGTAGTTCGCGGGTGTACGGGTGCCGGGGTCGGTTGAAGACGTCCTCCGCGCTACCTTGCTCCACGGCCCGGCCGTCCTTCATCACCAGCACCCGGTCGCTCATGTGGTGGATAACGCCCAGGTCGTGGGAGATGAACAGGTAGCTCAGGCCCAGTTCCTGCTGCAGATCGGTGAGCAGGTCCAGCACCTGGGCCTGCACGGAGACATCCAGGGCGGACACCGCCTCATCCAGCACGATGACTTCCGGTTCCGGTGCGAGCGCCCTGGCAATGGCGAGGCGCTGGCGCTGGCCGCCGGAGAGCTGAAGCGGGTGCTTGGCCAGGTGCTCCACCTGCAGGCCGACCTGGCCGGCCAGCTCCAGCACCCGGGCCGCCCGCTCTGCTTCGCCGGGATAGTCCTGCCGCGCGATGGCGTCGCAGAGAATCCGTTGCGCGTTCCAGCGCGGGTCGAACGAGCTCAGCGGGTCCTGGTAGACCACGGTGACCGAGCGACGGCGGGAACGCCGGGCGGCGGTCGAGATTCCGGTCCATGCTGCACCGTCCAGCAGCACCCGGCCGGCATCCGGTTCCAGCATCGCCAGCGCGATCTTGGCCGTGGTGCTCTTGCCCGAGCCGGATTCGCCGACGATCCCGAGCGTCTCCCCCGCCCGGAGTTCAAAGGAGACAGCGTCGACGACGGTGCGCACCACGCCGTCGTGACCTTGGTAGCTCTTCACCAGTCCCTCCGCCTGCAGCACCGGCGGGGCGTCACCCGGGCGTGCGGTCCGGCGACGGCGGCTGGTGGCGGTGATGCGGGCGCGGCCGTCCCTGCTCAGCGGGGTGCCCTTGGTGTGTTCGGACGGAATGGCGTCCAGCAATGCCCGGGTGTAGTCGTGCTGCGGGTGGTACAGCACCTGGCGGGCCGTGCCCTGCTCCACGATGGCGCCGCCCTGCATCACGGCCACGTGATCGGCCAGGGTGGCCACCACGGAGAGGTCGTGGCTGATCAGCACAATCCCGGTGCCGCGTTCCTTCATTCGGCCCAGCAGCTCCAGAATCTGCGCCTGCACGGTCACGTCCAGTGCGGTGGTGGGCTCGTCGGCGATCAGCATCTTGGGGTCCAGGGCGATGGCGGAGGCGATCAACGCCCGCTGGCGCAGTCCGCCGGAGAGTTCATCCGGGCGCTGCCCGGCGCGCAGTTCCGGCTGCGGGACGCCCACGCTGGCCAGGAGTTCGACGGCGCGCGCGGCCCGGGAGCGTTGGTTGCCCCAGCCGTGCAGCCGCAGCGCCTCTTCGATCTCCTTGCCCACCGGGCGCAGCGGATCCAGCGAGACCAGTGCGTCCTGCAGCACGAACCCCACGTCCTTGCCGCGCAGCCCGCGCCACTGCCGCTCCCCCAGCGTCCCGACCCGGTGGCCGGCCAGTTCCACCTGCTCCGCCTGCACCGACGCGTTGGCGCCGGGCAGACCCACCAGGGTGCGCGCGGTGACGGACTTGCCGGATCCGGATTCGCCGACGATGGCCAGGCATTCGCCCGCGGCCAGCCGCAGGTCCACGCCCTTCACCACATGGTTCAGCCGCGCGTCCCTGCCGCGGCCGGCGCGGAAGGAGACGTTCAGGTTCCGGACCTTCAGCAGTTCCTGCCGGAGGGTGCCGGCGGCTGCGGTGTGTTCCAGCGTGGCGGTCATGATCGGGCTCCTTCAAGCTTCTTCTGCAGGTGGTGTCCCAGCACGGTGGCAGCCAGCGCAATGGCGACGATCGCCAGACCCGGCATCACTTCCAGCCACCAGGCCCGGGTGATGAACATGCGGCCGGCATCCAGCAGCGCACCCCATTCCGGCGACGGCGGGGCAACGCCCAGGCCCAAGAAGGCCAGGCCGGACGCCCAGACAATGGACTGCCCGATGCCCAGCGTGACGACGGCGACCAGCGGGCGCATGGCGTTGGGGAAAACGTGCTGGCGCAGCACCGTCCGGCGGCTGTGTCCAAGCGCGTGCGCCGCCTCCACGTACCCGGAGTTCTTCACGGCGAGGACCTGGCCGCGGATCATCCGCGCGTAGCCGGGCGCGGTGCCCAGCCCGACGGCAACAATCTGGGTGGTGACGCTGGGGCCGTAGACGGTCACGAACAGCATGGCCAGCAACAGCACGGGGAAGGCGAACAGGACCTCGAGGCCGCGGTTGATCAGCCCATCGAAAACCTTCCCGCCGAGCCCGGACACCACGCCCAGCACCACCGCGATGGCCATGGACAGCCCGGTGGCGCCGAGCCCGATCAGCAGCGACTCCCGGGTTCCGTAGACCACCCGGGTATAGAGGTCGCGGCCGGACTGGTCGGTGCCGAACGGGTGGGCCAGGCTCGGCGCCTGCAGCGCGTTGGGCAGGTCGATGGCGAACGGATCGCGGCCGGTGAGCAGGTGCGGTGCCAGCGCGGCCAGCACAAAGAAGAGCACGACGGCGGCCGCCACCGCCGGGAGCAGCGGAACCTCGCGCAGCCGTTGCCACGCGACGGCGGCGACGTTCGCGGGTGCGTTCAGGGTGGAGGTGCTCATGAGTTCTTCAGCCTCGGATCTATGAGTGTGTAGGCGATGTCCACCAGCAGGTTGGCCAGCACGTAGATGGCGGCGATCAGGATGACGATGCCGCAGACCACTGGCAGGTCGCGGGAGTTGACCGCGGTGACCAGGACCTTGCCCAGTCCGGGGCGGCTGAAAATGCTCTCGGCAATCACCGCGCCGGAGAACAGCGAGCCCAGCGCCCAGCCGGACAGCGTGACGCCGGGCAGCACAGAATGCCTCAGCACGTGGCGGAGCCGCACGCCGGTGTCCCCCATGCCGCGCATCCGGGCGGACAGGGCAAACGGCTGGTCCATGCCCTTTTCGAATTCGGTCCGAGTGACCTGGCCGAGGAATCCGGCCAGCGGGATGCCCAGCGTCAGGGCGGGCAGGACCAAACCGTCCAGGCCGGTGCCGCCGACCACCGGGAACCAGCTCAGGTTCAGCGCGAACACCACCAGCAGGATCACGCCCAGCCAGTACTGCGGCAGCCCGGCCGCCACGGCTTCCAGCCCGGAGGCCACCGAGGAGACCACCCGGCTGCGTCGGGCCGTGCCCACGATCACCGTCGCGGAGATGAGCCAGGCGACCAGCAGCGAGGCGAAGGTCAATCCGATGGTGGGCCCGACCTGGTCGCCGATCACTTCGGTGACCGGCTTGTGCAGCTGGTAGGAGACGCCCAGGTTGCCGGTGGCCAGATCGGCCAGGAAGCGGAAGTACTGCACGATCAGCGGGTCGTCGAACCCGTACTTCGCGTTGATCGGTGCCAGTTCCGCCGCGGTGCGTTGCTGGACCTGACCGGCGAGCTGGTTCAGCAGCAGCGTGGCGCGGTCGCCGGGCAGCAGCGCCTGGATCAGGAACGTGAAGGTGGCGGCGGCCCAGACCACGCCGACGGCGGTCAGCAGTCGGCCGCCGGCCCGGCGCAGTCCCGGCGAGGTCAGCAGGTTGTTCGGCCGCGGCCGGCACCGTCCCGGGTGATCGCCCGCGCCGCCGGTGCCGCCGCCCGCGGTGGAGGCACCGCCGTCGTGCGTTGGATCCTGCGGGAGAAGGCCGGTGCTGTGCTTGAGGGTGCTCATGGCGGCCGCTCCTTACTCGGTGAAAAAGGCGTCGTGGAAGACCGGCTCGCCCTGCGATGCCTCCAGCCAGACGTCCTGCAGCTTCTGGCTGGTGGCCACGGAGGAGGTCTGCGTGTAGAGGCCCACGGCCACCGCCTCGTCGCTGAGCCGCTGCTGGGCCTGCGCGTAGAACGTGTTGGCTTCCTCGGTGCTGGGCGCCGAGTTCGCCTTCAGGATCAGGTCCTCGATCTCCGCGTTGTTGTAGAACGCCGTGTTCGCGTAGTTCGGGTTCTTGGCGGTGTTCTGCCGGAAGTTGATGTAGAGGATGCCGGCGGTGGGGCTGGTCCAGTAACCCAGCTGGGCGTCGTAGCTATCCGGCGTGGAATAGGCCCCGCCGAACAGGTCCGCCTGCGTGACCGGCACCAGGTTCACCTTGAAGCCGACCGGCTTGACCTGTTCCTGCAGGTTTTGCAGCGCGGTGGCGCCTTCGGTGGTGACGATCGAGTTCAGGCCGAAGGCGATGTCGATGGCCAGCTCCTGGCCGTCCTTGGTGCGGACGCCGTCCGCGTTGCGTTCGGTCCAGCCGGCCTCGTCCAGCAGCGCGTTGGCCTTGGCCTGGTCGAACGGATAGTCGTCGGCGATGTCCGGGTTGTAGCCCGGGGTGCTCTGGCTGACCGTGCCGTTGGGCTCGAACGGGACCACGCCCAGGAACGCCGAATCCACCACGGCCTTGCGGTCCGCGCTGTAGGCGAAGGCCTGGCGGACCTTGGTGTCCGTGAACGGGCCCTCCACGGTGTTCAGCGAGAGCGTGACCGGACGGCCCGGCGTGATGTACTGCTGCACCCGGAACTGGGACTTGGCCGTTTCGAAGTCCACGGTAGGTACTTCGCCGATGGCGTCCGACTCGCCGCTGGCCAGCGAGCCGAAGCGCGAGGTGTTGTCCTGCACGAAGGACCAGACCACCGAATCCACGTAGGCCGGGCCCTGGTGCTTGGCGTTCTCCGGCGCGGAATTGTAGTCCGGGTTCTGGTTGAACGTCACGGATTCGCCGCGCTTCCACTCGCCCACCGTGAACGGCCCGGAACCGATGGGAGCCTCGCAGTTCTGCTGTTCGGTCCGCTCCTTCAGGGCGGCGGCGGACTGGATGCCGAAGTAGCCCTGGCTGAGCGCCGAGAGCAGCGGCGAGTACGGCGCGGACAGCTTCACTTCCAGCGTGCTGGAGTCCAGGGCCTTGCTGGACTCGTAGTACTCCTGGATGTAGGCCTGCACGGTGCCGTTGCCGCCGCTGGTCCAGTATTCAAAGTTGTCGCTCACGGCCTGCGCGTCCACCGGTGTGCCGTCGGTAAACTTCACGCCCTCCTTCAGCTTGAAGGTCCAGGTCAACTGGTCCTCGCTGACACTCCACTCCTCGGCCAACCAGGGCACGATGCTGCCGTCCTCGGTCTGCGACACCAGCGAATCCAGCACCTGCCGCGACAGGTAGGCCTGCTGGACCCAGCCGCCGTAGATGCAGGGTGGTTCCTGCAGGTGGGCGTAGCGGATGGTCCCGCCGTCCACTTTCTCCCCCGCGGCGGCGCCGGCCGCTCCGCCGGAGCCGCTGCCGCATGCCGTCAGGGCCAGCACGCCGAGGAGTGCGGCGGCGGAGGACGCTCTGCCGCCCGGCCCCTTACCGCGTTTGTGGCGCAGGCTGGCGCCCAGGCTGGTGCCCAGGCTGGTTCGCAGCCGCGGGCGGCTCGAGTCGGAGGTGGGCGGCTGGTACGCCGGCTGGCGATTTGTCACGGTGCTGCTCCTTGGGACGGCCGATCTGGATCGGTCAGCTAGATGGGTGGAGACAGTCCAACCCACGCCCGGCACCCGGCCAAAGTTTGTTGCGGCAGCCGGCCTCCGCCGTCGTCATCCCGTCACGGCGGGACACAAAGCGGCAATGTTGCGTCACGCGGCGCCTTGGAAACTACGACGGCGACACACAACTTCCGCTGCCCCGGGGACGGACGCCAGCATCGTGGACACAAGGAAACCGCCACGAGGACACCCCGAGGACAAGGACAGCCGTCATGCCCAAGCCGCTGCATTTCAACGCGTTCGTCATGAACACCACCAGCCACATCCACCACGGCCAGTGGCGCCGACCCGATGCCGGGCAGACCGAATTCAACGACGTGGATACCTGGATTGGCCTCGCGCAGACGCTGGAGGCCGCCAAGTTCGACGCGATGTTCTTCGCAGACGTTTCGGGACTCTACGGTGACCCGGAGGCCGACTTCGACGTCTACGCACGCGAGGGCCTGCAGATCCCGTCGAACGATCCGACCGTGCTGCTCGCGGCGCTCGCGGTACACACCCAGCACATCGGGTTGGCTACGACGTCGAACGTTGTGCAAAACCACCCGTTCAACTTCGCCCGGCAGATGAGCACTCTGGACCACATCTCCCGCGGGCGGATCGCCTGGAACATCGTCACCGGGATTAACGAGAACGCCTCGCGCAACTACGGCCTCCCGGCGCTGACGGACCACACCGAGCGCTATGCCTGGGCCGAGGAGTACGTCGACGTCGTGTACAAGCTTTGGGAGGGTTCTTGGGACGAGGGCGCGCTGCTGAAGGACAAGGAGGGCGGCCGCTTCTCCGACCCGTCGAAGATCCACAAGATCTTCCACCAGAGCGCCCGCTACCGGGTGGAGGGCCCGCACCTGCCCGCACCGTCGCCGCAGCGCACACCGGTGCTGTTCCAGGCAGGTTCTTCCACATCCGGCCGCGAATTTGCCGCGCGCAACGCCGAGGCCGCGTTCATCATCGCGCCGACCCGGGAGGTCGCACGGCAGATCGTCGCAGATACCCGACGCCGGGCTGCCACCCACGGCCGGCTGCCGGAGGACATCAAGTTTTTCGCCGGGCTGTCCTTCATCATCGGCGAGACGGAGGCCGAGGCGAAGGCGAAGGAGGCAGAGTACGACTGCTATGTCTCCGTCGAGGGCTACCTCGCGCACATGGCCATCCTGGACCGCACGGGCCGGGTCTACCCGCCAAAGACCCCACTGTCGGAGGTGGACACGAACACATCCAAGGGCTTTACCGAGTGGCTTTCCAAGGCCATCACCGGCCGCGAGCCGCTGATCGAGGACCTGGCCTGGCTGCAGGCCCGCAACTCGAGAATTGTCGGCACACCCGAGCAGATCGCCGACGAACTGGAGCTGTGGCGCGACGCCGGTGTGGACGGCATCAACGTGATCAACTGGGTGATCCCGGGCTCCTTCGAGGAGTTCGGCGAGAAGGTCATGCCGGTGCTGCGCGAGCGCGGCCTGGCCCAGAGCGAGTACGCCGAGGGCCCGCTGCGGCAGAAGCTGTTCGGCTCTCCCCTGCTCAACGACCGCCACCCCGCTGCCGGCTACCGCGGTGCTTTTGCCAACGGCCCGGCCAGCTGGGAGGAAGCCGGAACTGCCGGGGATGGCGGCGCGGCGGTAGTTTCAGACTCTGCCGCGGTCTAAGGAAAGCTGCCGTCCGGCTCTCACGAAGGGCCGCCGGGATCTTCTCGCAAAAGTGTGCGGTGTGAAATCGACCTTCACACCGCACACTTTTGAGACCTTTGGGTCGCCGTTCAGGCGGTTTCGGCGAGTACCTGCTTGATCCCGTCGACGAACTGGTCCAGGTCACCGGGGTTGCGGGAGGTGATCAGCGTCCAGCCCTGTTCACGGTCGATCACCACGGGTTCGTCGTTCCATTGGCCGCCGGCGTTCGTGATGTCCGCCTTGAGCGAGATGTACGAGGTCAGCGTCTTTCCTCGGGTGCGTTCGGTTTCCACCAACAGCCACGGCCCGTGGCAGATGGCGGCTATCGGCCGGCCGGATTCGGAGAAGGACCGCACGATTCCCTGGGCATCCGGGTCCAGCCGCAGCGCGTCCGCATTCAGCGTGCCGCCGGGCAGCACCAGCAGGTCGTAGTCGCCGTCGGACACATCGGGCAAGGGCTTGTCCACCGCGATTTTCTCGCCGCGTTCCCAGTCTCCGACCAGGGTTTCCACCTCGCCGGCTTCGGGTGCCGCGATGAGGACATCGACTCCGGCTGCCCGCAGTTTTTCCACCGGAACCTTCAATTCGTCCTGCTCGACGCCTCGATTGCTGACCGCAACCAAGACTTTTTTGCCTGTAATTTCGGGCATGGTTTTCCGTCCTTCGTTCGGGGATCTTGGGACGCTTTCCACCTTGCCACCGTTGGGAAGTGGTGCCAAGGACCCTGTCCCCAGCCAGGCCCGCCGTGGGGGCCTCGGCGCCATTGTGCCTCTTGACGTACCGAAACCGCCGGGATGCACTTGAAATCAGCGCACCGCCGCTTTCCCTGCGCCGGTTCAGTAAGGAGACGCCGTGAAGCTTCCACATCCCCGGGGTCCGGTCAGCCAGACTCTGCTTAATGCCCTGCCACGCAATGATGCTTCGGATGCGCTGCCGCAGTTGCTGACCGCCGCCGGGCACGCCTTGGCCGCAACTGAGGATGTGCTGTACGACGACGATCTGCAGTTGGCGCTGTTCTGCCTGTACGAACTGCATTACGGCGGGCTGGACGGCGTGGACGACCGGTGGGAATGGGACGTGCAACTGCTGCAGGTCCGCGCCCTAATCGAGCAGCAGGTGGAGGCCAGGCTGCGCGAATCCGTCCATGTTTCCGCCCCGCACCAGCTGACGCCGCAGGCCGTGGCGGACCGGCTCTTCGAGCTCGCGGCGGACGACGACGGGCCAAGCGTCTCCGCGTTCCTGGCCCGGGAAGCCACGACGGAGCAGGCGAAGGAATTCGTGCTGCTCCGCTCGGTGTACCAGCTCAAGGAGGCCGACCCGCATACCTGGGCCATCCCGCGGCTGCGTGGCCGGGCAAAGTCGGCGATGGTGGAAATCCAGGCAGATGAATACGGCGGCGGCAAGCCCGGCCGGATCCACGCGGAGCTTTTCGCCAACACCATGCAGGGACTGGGGCTCGATCCGTCCTTCGGAGCCTACGTGGACCGCATTCCGGCTATCACCCTGGCATCCGTCAACGCCATGTCCCTCTTCGGGCTGCAGCGCCGCCTGCGCGGAGCCATCTGCGGCCACTTGGCCATCTACGAAATGACCTCGTCGATTCCGAACGGCAAGTACGCCCGCGGATTCCGCCGGCTGGGATTCGGCAACGAAGTGACCGAATACTTCGACGAGCATGTGGAAGCCGATGCGGTGCACGAACAGATTGCCGGGCGGGATCTGGCCGGCGGGCTGATTGCCGAGGACCCGTCGCTGGCCGCGGATGTGTTCTTCGGCGCCGGCAGCGCCCTGTATCTGGACGGTCTGGCGGGCGGCTGGCAACTGGATGCCTGGACCGCCGGCCGCTCCGCGCTGCGGCAGCCGCTTGATCCGGGCCGGGAGGTGGCGGTCGCCGTCGGTGCATCCGCGTGAGGATCGAGTATGTCCTGCCGCTGAAGTGGCAGGACGGCGCCGGCGACGCCGAACTGACCGCCTATCTGGAGTCGCTGCCGGAGTGGGCGGACCTCACGGTGGTGGACGGCTCGCCCGATCCGGTGTTCGCCCGGCATCACCTGCTTTGGCGGCAGCGTGCGCAGCATGTGCGCCCGGACGGGCCGCCCACGCCCAACGGGAAAGTGCAGGGCGTGCTCACCGGGCTGCGGCATGCCCGGCATGAGTGGGTGGTCATTGCCGACGACGACGTCCGCTACACGCCAGAGTCCCTGGCTTCAGTGGCGGAATTGCTGGAGCATGCCGAGCTGGTGCGCCCGCAGAATTACTACGAGCCACTGCCCTGGCACGCCCGCTGGGACACGGCCCGGTCGCTGCTGAACAGGGCCTTCGCCTCCGACTACCCCGGCACGCTGGCGGTCCGCCGCTCGATGCTGCTGCAGACACAGGGGTACCGCGGCGACGTCTTGTTCGAGAATCTGGAGCTCATTCGGACCGTCCAGGCCGCCGGCGGCCGCCGCATCAGGGCCAACGGGGTGTATGTCCGCCGGCTGCCGCCGACGCTGCGGCACTTCGCCGGCCAGCGGGTCCGGCAGGCCTACGACTCGCAGACCCAGCCGGCCCGGCTGGCCGTCGAGCTGCTGCTGCTCCCACTGATGCTGGTCTTGGTCCGCCGCCCCGCGGCCTGCACCGCGCTGGCGGCCACCGCCGTCGTACTGGCTGAGGCAGGACGGCGGCGCGCCGGCGGTACGCAGGTGTTCGATACCTGGGCCGCGCTGTGGGCGCCGCTCTGGCTGCTGGAGCGGGCGGTGACGTCGTGGATTGCGCTGGCCTGGCGATGCGCGGGGGGCGTGCCGTATTCCGGCCGGCGCCTGCGGACCGCGGCCAGCAGCCCGGCGGCGCTGCGGCGGCAGCTGAGCCATCACAATTTCACGATAGGAGAACCGGATGACGAGCAAGGAACCGACGGAGATCGTGGTGTGCCCCGACGGGCCGTTGCTGGTGCGCGGCGCCTTTGACCTGGTGGATGGCGACGGCGAGGCGGTAGCCCGCTCGCGGGAGACCGTAGCGCTGTGCCGCTGCGGCGGATCGGGCATCAAGCCGTACTGCGACGGCACGCACAAACTGTTGGCGGCCCGCCGCAAAGCGGCCCAGTAGTGCGCTGGCGGCACCGTGCTTCCGGGGCGCTGAGAGCCAGCTATGCCTGAGGAGTTCAACCGGGGACCCGCCGACGAGCCGTCCGCGCCCGTCCGCGGGCTGGCTGACGAGCGCTTTGTGGGCGGGCGGGACCTGACCAGGTGGACCACGCCGCCAGGAAAGTTGCTGGCGCGGTGGATGCACCGGATCAGCAGCATCCTGGGCCCGCACGCGGTGCTGATCCTCACGCTGGCAGCCGGCGCGCTGGTCGCCGTGCTGCTCACCGTCGCGTCGACGGAGATCTATGAGGCCGTGACCGAGGGCGACGGGGTTGCCGAATTGGACCGTCCGGCCCTCGACGCCGCCGAAAGCCTCAGGTCACCCTGGCTCAACACGGCGGTGACCACGTTCACGAACATCGGCGGCCCCATCGGCATGCCCATCCTCGCGGTCCTGGTTTTGGTCATCCTGACGTTCCGGCGGCGGTCCCGGACACCGGCCATCTTGATCATCACTGCTGCCGGAGGGTCCCTGTTGATGACCGTGGTGGCCAAGCAGTTCATCGGGAGGGCCCGGCCGGCGCTCGCAGATGCCGTGCCGCCCTTCGAATCTTCCGCGTCCTTTCCCAGCGGACATTCGCTGAACGCGGTGGTCATCGCCGGGATCGTGGCCTACCTGCTCATGCTCCGCCAGACGACCCGACGAGCCCGGTTCCTCACGGGCGGCGCCGCCGTTTTGTTTGCGCTGGCCATGGGGTTAAGCCGGGTCTACCTCGGCCATCACTGGTTCACCGACGTTCTGGTCGCCTGGACCCTCGGAGTAGCGTGGCTTGCCCTGGTCATCACCGCCCACCGGCTGTACCTGACGGTCTGGTATCGCCGGGAGGGACCGGTCCACAGCCATCGGAAGTCCCCGCCCGCCGAGCGCTGACCAACTGCCGGCGGGTGCGCGCTCGCTGCAGACGGCCTTCATCGGGACTCGGCCAGGACCCCGGCAAGATGGTCGAGCGCGCCGGGAACCAGCGAGAAATAGGCCCACACCCCGCGCTTTTCCCGGTGCAGGATGCCGGCGTCCACCAGGACCTTCAGGTGGTGAGATACCGTAGGCTGCCCCAGCCCGAGTGGCTCGGTGAGATCGCAGACGCAGGCCTCTGATCCGTCGCTGGCGGAGATCATGGAGACCAACCGCAAACGGTTCGGATCGGCCAGGGCCTTGAACTGCGCGGCCAGCGAGCCGGCACGTTCGGCGCTCATCGGGCGCGCGCCGCTTGGCGTGCAGCAGGAAACATCGTCCCCCTCCGCGCCGGTCGGCATCCGTTCGCCGTCGGGACCGGTTTGCGTGGGACCGATTTGCTCGGGACCGGGCACCAGATCGGTAACTGACGTCATGCCATCCATTATGCACAGATTGACAGTTGTCGATGTGTCCGCGGATACTCTGTATCGACGAACATCGATGCCTGTCCGTCGCCCCAACGCCGTGTCCCCGTCCTGAGGAGCCTTGTGAGCACCACCGTTGCAGCACCGGATACCAGCCAGGTGGCGGCCCGGATGTCCACCCTCGACCGTTTCCTTCCGGTCTGGATCATCGCGGCCATGGTCGTCGGCCTGCTGCTCGGCCGCTTCGTCCCCGGCATCGGACCGGCTCTCGATTCCGTCCAGATCGCCGACGTTTCGCTGCCCATCGCCGTCGGGCTGCTGGTGATGATGTACCCGGTGCTGGCCAAGGTCCGCTACGACGAAACCCACCGGGTGGTCGGCGACAAAAAGCTCATGGTCGCCTCACTGGTGATCAACTGGCTGGCCGCGCCCGCGTTCATGTTCGCGCTGGCCTGGATCTTCCTGCCGGACCTGCCTGAATACCGGACCGGCCTGATCATTGTGGGACTGGCCCGCTGCATCGCCATGGTGATGATCTGGAATGACCTGGCCTGCGGCGACCGCGAGGCCGCAGCCGTGCTGGTGGCGATCAACTCCTTGTTCCAGGTCTTCGCTTTCGGCGCGCTGGGCTGGTTCTACCTGCAGCTGCTGCCGTCCTGGCTGGGCCTGCCGACCACCAGTGCCGAGTTCTCTTTCTGGGCGATCACGGCGTCCGTGCTGGTGTTCCTGGGCATCCCGCTGCTGGCCGGATTCCTGACCCGCACGCTGGGTGAAAGGGCCAAGGGGCGCCAGTGGTACGAGGGCAAGTTCCTGCCGAAGCTGGGGCCGTGGGCGCTGTACGGCCTGCTGTTCACCATTGTGCTGCTGTTCGCGCTGCAGGGCGACGAGATCACCTCCCGCCCGCTGGACGTGGCCCGGATCGCGCTGCCGCTGCTGGTCTACTTTGTGGTGGTGTTCGGCGCCGGCATGGTGGTGGGCAAGCTGCTGAAAATGGGCTACGAGCGCACCACCACGCTGGCCTTCACGGCGGCCGGCAACAACTTCGAACTGGCCATCGCGGTGGCGATTGGCACCTACGGGGTGACTTCCGGGCAGGCGCTGGCCGGCGTCGTCGGCCCTTTGATTGAAGTTCCGGTGCTGGTGGCCCTTGTCTACGTGGCGCTCTGGGCCCGACGCCGGTTCTTCGCCTCGCCGGCCGAGGCGCCGCGTGCCGCTATGTCCCGCTAAACCGACATCCGGCCCGCCTTCCCCGGCCGGCCCTCGACAGACCCGGCCCCGGCCGACGCCCACTTCCCACCCTCCAGGAGCATCCAGCACATGACCGCCGAAACCACTCAGAAGCCTTCCGTCCTCTTCGTCTGCGTGCACAACGCCGGCCGCTCGCAGATGGCCGCCGCCTACCTCGGCCATCTGGCCCAGGGCGCCATCGAAGTCCGCTCCGCCGGATCGCAGCCGGCCGACCAGGTGAATCCCGCCGCGGTCGAGGCGATGCGTGAGGAGGGCATCGACATTTCGGCCGAGCAGCCCAAGGTACTCACCACCGAGGCGGTCAAGGTCTCCGACGTTGTAGTGACCATGGGCTGCGGCGACGAGTGCCCGTATTTCCCCGGCAAGCGCTACGAGGACTGGGTGCTGGAGGACCCCGCCGGCAAGGGCGTGGATTCCGTCCGGCCGATCCGCGACGAGATTAAGGGCCGCATCCAGCAGCTAATTTCCGAACTGCTGCCCGCCGCGCCGGACGCCCGTTAGACCGATCCCCTTTCCACGGTGAGGACGCCGACCATGAGCCAGGATCAGAATCGCGCGGAACTCCCCGTCGTCGTTGTTGGCGCCGGCCCCATCGGCTTGGCTGCCGCAGCTCACCTGCTGGAGCGCGGACTGGTGCCGCTGATCTTCGAAGCCGGCGATGCCGCCGGCGCCGCCATCAGCGCATGGGGGCATGTCCGGCTGTTCTCCCCGTGGCGCTACAACATCGACGCCGCGTCCCGCCGGCTGCTTGAGGCTGCCGGCTGGGAAGAGCCGCGGTTGTCGGCTTTGCCCTACGGTGCCGAGTTGGTGAAGCACTACGTCGAACCGCTGGCCGCCGTGCCGGTGCTGCGAGACGCACTCCGCACTGCGTCGCGCGTGGTGGCGGTGAGCCGGGCGGGTCTGGACAAAACCCATTCACGGGACCGGACCGCGACGCCGTTCCTGGTTCGGGTTAAAAATACTGCGGGCACCGTCACCGACCATTTGGCCCGCGCCGTCATCGATGCGTCCGGCACGTGGAGCCGGCCGAACCCGCTGGGCCAAGCCGGGTTGCCCGCTCCCGGTGAAGCCGACGCCCTCGCCGCCGGCTTCATTACCGAACCACTGCCCGACGTCACCGGCCGGGACCGCGAACGCTTTGCGGGCAAGCACGTTGTGGTGGTCGGAGCCGGCCACTCGGCCGCCAACACCCTGCTCAACCTCGGCCAGCTGGCCAAGAACGAGCCGGGCACCCGGATCAGCTGGGCTGTCCGCGGTTCCACCGTGACGCGGCTCTACGGCGGCGGCGATCTGGACGGACTGCCGGCCCGCGGGCAGCTGGGCACCCGGTTGCGCAAGCTGGTCGAAGACGGCCATGTTGAGCTGCACACCTCGTTCACCATCATGGGGTTCAAGAGCGCGGACAGTTTGGTGGTCATCGGCAGCACGCCCGACGGCGAGGTGCAGCTGGATGTGGACCTACTGATCCCGGCTACCGGCTTCCGGCCCGATCTGGACATGCTCCGCGAAGTCCGGCTGGAGCTGGACCCCGCCGTCGAAGCGCCCCGGGAGCTAGGCCCGCTGATCGATCCGGAATTCCACAGCTGCGGCACCGTTCCTCCGCACGGCGCCAGGCTGCTGGCCCATCCCGATGTGGATTTCTACCTTGCCGGAATGAAGTCCTACGGCCGCGCACCGACATTCCTGCTGGCCACCGGCTATGAACAGGTCCGTTCCATCGCCGCGGCCCTGGCCGGGGATACTGCGGCCGCCGACAACGTGGAGTTGGACCTTCCGGAGACCGGCGTCTGCTCCACCGACGTGGGCAGCAGTTGCGATGTTCCGGCCGCCGTGACCGTGGGACATGAGGCCTCTGCCGCGGAAGCGTCCGTTCCCGAGGAAGCAGCCGGAAGCTGCTGTTCCGCGCCGGAGCCGGTTTCCCTCGGATTCCCCACCGGGTTGCTGCATGGCCGCTCGGGCGAGGCTTCATCATCAGATGCTCAGCGATAGGCTGGAAGTCCCGAACTTGAGGAGAGTTCCATGGCTTCCGTTGCCCCTACCCTGTTGACCAGCGCCGGCCTGATCGGCGGTTTCCAAACCGCCCGCGCCACCAAAAACCGACCACTCGGCGGGGCCGTGCTGGCCGCGGCCGGCGCCGGTGCCTTTGCGCTGTGGAAGCGCGACGCCGGTGCGGGCCGGGCTGCTGCGCTCACCGCCGGATACCTGGCCGCCTTCGGGCTGTCCCACCCGCTGGCCAAGAAGATCGGCGCCTGGCCGTCGGTCTATACAGTGACGGCGACGACGGCGGTGGCGTCTCTGGTCTTCGGCCGCAAGCGCTGACCTTAGTCCTCCGCACGGTCCCAGAAAAGCACACCGTCGTCGCTTCTGGCGCCGGCCGACGGCTCATGGACTGATTCCTTGCCGCCCGGCAGCAGATGCACCACCTCGAAATCGTGCAGGAGCACCAGCACATCAGAGATGAGCCGGCGATGGCATCGCCACCACACGCTCTCGCTGCACATGATCGCCACCTCTGCGGCCTCGGCATCCGACAGCAGCCCATCCAGGCCATCGGCGAATTCCGGAGTGCGGGTGTAGGCGGCATAAGCGCGGAAAGCAGCAACCCGCCACCAACCGTCGGGCTCCGGCTCCCCTGCCGGAATCCTTCGTCGTCCGCCCAAGGCTTTTTCCCAGCGGTAGCCGAGACCGGCCTCGCGAAGCCATCCGGCGAGCGCTTCGCTGCCCATTTCCGGGTGCTTGCGGCTGCCCGGGAAACGGCGGACGTCAAAGACTTTCTGCACGCCGGCTCCGTTGAGCAGTGCAACCAGTTCGTCAGGCGTGCTGGTGCCGTGACCAAACGTGAACAGCCGGCGGGCAGCGTCCCGTGTCATCTGCGCCACCGGCGCTAACGCGGCTTCGTACCGTTCTTGCGGATCTTGCGGTCCCTGTGGCGCAATTGGATGATGCGGGCGGCTCCGGAAGCGGCAACGACAATGCCGCCAGCAACCGAGGCGATGAACAGCGCGAGTCCCAAGGCGACCTGCCCCTCGAAACCGAAGTAGCGCAGCAGGACCTGATCCTGGTTCTGAGCAATGAAGACGATCAGCAGCACCAGGAGGATCAGCGCGATGACAACCGCCGTCCAGATCACCCCCAGGCGTGTGCCTAGCTGCTTCGCCGGTGTTCGCTCCGGCCGGTCGCTGACGGGCCCACCGGGCCTGGGCTCAAATGCGTCGGACCCACTCCGGCCGGAGCCGCCGGACGGTCCCGTGCCCGATCGGCCGCCCTCAGCCTCCACGTCGTCCGGCCCCGTGCCCTGAGGATTGGAAGTCATTGCTGTCCCGCCTTTCGCCGCTGCCGCCGTTTCCCACAGCGTAGACGAACACCCCGCCGGGCAACACCGCGCCCGGCGGCAAAGGCCCTATTGTCGCTCCTCCACAGGCTGCTTTTCACTCGATTCACTCCGCCAGGTTGCTGCGGAGGAGCTTGAAAAAGCGCTTCTGGTACTCCGGCCATTCGTCGCTGGCCAGCACACGTTCTACGCTGTGCCGGACCCACTCGCCGTCCCAATAACCCAGCTTGACCAGCTGCGGCAGCAGCACGGACAGCCTGCGGTCCTCGGGGTTGGCCTCGTCGAACTGCATGGCGCTGGCGCCTTTGACTCCGGGCACGCGGAACAGCTCTTTCAGCGTCACCTCGATCAGTGCGGGCCGTTCCCGCAGGAACTTCAGGAAGTTGATGCGCTGCACCTGCGTCTCGCTCAGCAGAAGCAGCATCGCCCCGCGCTGGGCCGGTGCGGGGACCAGCCCGTCACGGACCCAGTCAAACATTGCCTCAATACCTCGGTTGCGGTCCCAGCCTTTCGGGTTCCGTTCATACCGGTCCGACCAGGATTCAACGAACAGCTCCAGCCGGTCCGGGAACAGCGCCGGCGGCGCATCGCGGGCCACCTTGCGGTCGGTGTAGGACAGGCCGGCCGCACGTTCCGCCCCGATGCACGCCATGTGCGCGATGTCCGCGGCGGCCCAGTGGTCTGCCTGCAGCTCGCCCAGCCACCACCCGCCGGGAGAGCGTGCGCCAGTTGGCTCCGCCGACACCACCAAGCGGAGCTTCCGGACCAGGGACTTCTGCCGCTGCTTCTCGTCGTCGTCCATGGCTGCCGCGTAAGCGAGCGTCCCGGCGCGGTCGCCGGCCGCCAGCAGATCGAACAACGGATTGTCGACCGCCGCCGTCGGCAAAGAATCACTCATGCAGCAAATCTAGCCCGACCAAAGGCCGGACCGGGTGAGCGGCAGGATCCGGTTCGCGGGCGGTCTCCGCACGCCTGCGCGGCCTGGCTCCTGCGTCCAACCGCATAGGCTGGCAAGCATGGACTCCCCTATCCAGAGCTACCTGCGCACCTTGCACACCGAGCTCGCCGGACTCAAGGACGGCAAGCCCTACGGCGGCATCCCCGCGATGGCGGGGGTGGACCCTGACAAGTTCGCCATCTGCCTGGCCACGGTGGACGGCTACGTATACGAGGTGGGCGACTCCCGCGAAGAGTTCACCATCCAGTCCATTTCCAAGCCCTTCACCTACGGGCTTGCACTGTCCGATCTGGGCCTGGAAGCCGTGGACCGGAAGGTCGACGTGGAGCCGTCGGGCAACGCCTTCAACGAGATCTCACTGGCTCCCGGTACAGGCCGCCCGGCCAACGCCATGATCAACGCCGGGGCGCTAACCGCCACATCGCTGATCAAGGGCAGCGGCGGCAAGGCCGGCTTCCGCCGCATCTTGGAGCACTATTCGGCCTTCGCCGGCCGGGAGCTGTCGGTCAGCGAGCGCACCTACCAGTCGGAGGCGCGGCACGGCTACCGCAACCGGGCACTGGCCCACCTGCTGCGCTCCTTTGAGATCATCGAGCAGGAGCCGGACCCGGTGGCAGAGGACTACTTCCGGCAGTGCTCGGTACTGGTCACCTGCCGCGACCTGTCCATCATGGCCGCCACGCTGGCCAACGGAGGCAGCAACCCGCTGACGGGCAAACAGGTGCTGGACCTGGAGGTGGAGGAACGGGTTCTATCCGTCATGGCCACCTGCGGCATGTATGACGACGCCGGGGCGTGGCTCTCGGACGTGGGCATGCCGGCCAAGTCAGGAGTCGGCGGCGGACTGCTCGCGGTGCTGCCGGGCCAGCTGGGCCTGGCCGTCTATTCACCGCCGTTAGACGATCACGGCAGCAGCGTCCGCGGCGTGGAGGCGAGCCGGCGGATCTCTCACGACATGGGGCTGCACTTCGTCCGGGCGGCCCGCACCGGCCGCAATGCCATCCGCGCCAGCTACGACATCGCCGACGCCCCGTCCGGCATCCGACGCACCGACGAGGCCGCAGACGTGCTGCGGGACAACGCGCACCGCTCCCGTGTGATCGAGCTGAACGGTGACCTGCTGTTCGCCGGCACGGAATCCATGGTCCGCGAGGTCAGCGACCTGGACGAGTCGGTGGAACTGATCGTCCTGGACATGCGCCGGGTGGATGAAACCGCCCCGGTCGCCCTGGACATGCTGGAGCAGCTCCGGACCTCGCTCGCGCAGGCCGGACGCAGTCTGGTGCTCATCGACGGCGAAGGCGCCCTGGCGCAACGGTTCGAAGAAGACGGCCGGGCGGTGCCGTCGTTCGCCACCCGCACCGCCGCCGTCGAATTCGCCGAAAACCAGTTGATCGCCAGCTACGGGGACGAACTCTGCCAGCCGGCCACTGTGGACGTTGCCGACTCGCCCGCGCTCAGTCCGCTCGCCGCCGAGGACGCCGCTGCGCTCGCCGAACTGATGGAAGAGTACAGCTACGACGACGGCGACGTGATCCGCCGCATCCGCCAGCGCTTCGGCGGCGTCTACTTCATCCTGTCCGGCAGCGTCGTCACCACGTCGCCCGGTCCGGAGAACAGCCGGGTCAAACTCACCACCCTCAGCGCCGGCATGACGTTCGGCGAAATGGCACTGGGCAGCGCCGACCGGCAGGAAACCACCGTACGCGCCCACGGAAAGGTACGGGTCAAACTTCTCCCGGCCGAGGCGATCAGTAGGCTGGAGAGCGAAAACCCCCGCCTCGCCGTCGAGCTGTGGAAGGCGCTCACCCGCGACGCGTACGCCCATGTAGACCGCTACATGCGCGAGACCGCCGTACGGATCCGCGACTGAAGCTAGAACGGGTACTGGGCGTGTCCGCTCTGTTGGATGGTGATCCAGCGCTCCTCGGTAAACGAATTGATGCCGGCCTGGCCGCCGAACTTGCCGTAGCCCGACTCGTGGATGCCGCCGAACGGGGCCATCGGCTCGTCCTGCACCGGCTGGTCGTTGACGTGGCTGATGCCGGTCTTGAGCTGCTGCGCCACATTGAGGCCTTCTGCAATGTTCTCGGTGATGACGCCGGAGGTGAGTCCGTAGTTGGTATCGTTGGCCAGCTTCACCGCCTGTTCCGGGCCGTCCACCTCCATCACGGTGGTGGCTGAACCGAAGATTTCCTCCTCGTAGATCCGCATCTCTTCCGTGATGCCTGACAGGACCGTCGCTGGCACCACCGCTTGGCCCGCTTTCTCTCCGCCGGCCAGAACCTGCGCGCCCTTGGAGACGGCGTCGTCGATCAGTGCGTACTGCCGGTCCGCCGAGCTCTGGTTGACCTGCGGCCCAATGACGGTGGCCTGGTTCATCGGGTCGCCGGTGGGCAGCTTGGCCACCTTCTCTGCAAAGCGGCTGGAGAATTCCTCGGAGATGCTGCGGTCCACGATCACCCGGTCGACGGACATGCAGATCTGCCCGGCGTTCATGAACGCGCCGAAAGCCGCCGCCTGGACGGCGTAATCGATGTCTGCGTCTTTCAGCACCACCAGCGAGTTCTTGCCGCCAAGCTCGAGCACCGCCGGCTTCAGGTTCTGCGCGGCCAGCGTGCCAATGATTCGTCCGACTTTGGTGGAACCGGTGAAGTTCACGTTCCGCACGCGCGGGTCGGAGATCAACGTGCTGACTACGTCGTTCGCGTCCGCGCGGTCGTTCGTGATCACGTTGAGCACGCCCGGCGGCAGTCCGGCGTCCAACAGGGCGTCCGCGAGGAACAGGCCGCAGGCGAGCGGTGCGTCCTCGCTGGGCTTGAGCACCACCGTATTGCCCACGGCCAGCGGGATGGCCATGGCGCGGATGCCCAAGATGAAGGGCGCGTTCCAGGGCGAGAGCGCCGCCACCACACCATAGGGCTGGCGGACCGAGAGCGAGAACTTGCCCGGCAGGTCGGTGGCGAGCACATCACCTCGCGGAGCGGTAGTGGCCGCCGCGGCCGAGCGCAGGATGTTGGCGGCCAACTGGACGTTGAAGCCGGCCCAGACCGCTACTCCCCCGACCTCTCCGGCCATCAACTCGATGCCCTGCTGCATCCGTTCCTCCAGCAGATCGGCTGCTTTGAGGAAGATTTTCGCCCGCTGAGTGGGAGGGGTGGCGGCCCAGGAGTCGAAGGCCGACGACGCCGCGTCGACGGCGCGCGTGACATCCTCCGGACCGGCGGCGGCGACGGTGGCGTAAGTGTCACCGGTGTAGGGGCTGATGTCCTCGGTGGTCTTGCCGGAAACCGCCGGGACGTGCTCGCCGTTGATGATCAGATCGCGGGTGATGGGCATGGCGCTTCATTCCTCTCCGAAGTGGCTGGGCCACGCCGCCGGCCAAGCCGAAGCGCCGGCCGTTCCCGCGGCCCGGATAATCCGGAGCCTACTCCCGCCGGCGGACTCCGACAATGGCAGTCAAGTGCCTTGTGGGAGAGGGTCGAGACGGCCCCATTTGGTGATGATGTTCACTCGGGAAGCGCGGAAATGGACCTAAAAAAGGGGTGGCGACCGCTGTCTGTTCCAAGGGATGTAGCAGTCCGGCTCTTTCGTTTCGGCGCGAAACGGGCCTTGGATCATTAAAGTTTTCGGGCTTTCAGGTTATCCACAGGTAAATTTCAGGACTTGGACAGTTATCGAACCGTTATGTAACGTAATCATCACGTCGGCGATCATAGCCGTCGTCCTCGGAAGGTATTGCTGAGCTCTGCCAACCTTCCCGAGTTAGTTCGCTAGACATCTGGCAGAGGCGGGGGACCCACTTTCCGGGCCCTCTTGGGGCCCTTGGGGTTAAGTCGCGTGGAGTGCATACCGCACTGCCGCACGACCGGGTGACTCCCATCCGAATCCGACAGCTCACCTCGTAGGCATTGGGAGAGGTTTACTTCTTGCTGCTCAAAAACAACCGTGCACGCCACCGCGCCACCCCCGTTCGCAACACCACCGTGGCTGGCCTGTCCAACGCTATTTCATCCCACGCCGGCACCGTCGGCCGCAGTGCCGCCGTTGTCACGGCCGCCGGTGGCCTGATGCTGGGCGTCGGCATGCCGGCCAACGCCGCCGCCGATGTCACCGTCCCGACCTACGGTGCAGCCGATGTGGCCGACACCGTTGCCGCCCCGGCCAACGCCGGCCTCGAGGTGGAGCGGGCCTCGGTTACCACCGAAGCTGCTTCCGACGCCGCCACCCACACCGTGGTCGCCGGCGACACCGTAGGCACGATCGCCGCCCAGTACGGGAAGAACGTGCAGGATGTGCTGGCCGCCAACGGGCTGAACGCTTACACCCTCATCTACCCGGGCGACGAGATCGCACTGACCGGTTCCGCGCAGGCCCAGTCCGGCGGCCAAGCTGCCCAGGGCGCCGGCGTAGCCACCGCGGCGACGCAGGCTGCACCGGCCGACACCGCCACGGTCTCGTTGGCCAGCGCCGACATCAAGCCTGCCTCCACCGGCGGCAACAAGAGCATCGTGGACATCGCGATGACCGGCCTGGGCACCCCCTACGTTTGGGGCGGCACCAGCACCGGTGGCTGGGACTGCTCAGGATTCACCCAGTGGGTCTACGCCCAGGTCGGCGTGGACCTGCCCCGCACCAGCCAGATGCAGGGCGGCGCCCTGACTCCGACCAGCAACCCGCAGCCGGGCGACCTGGTGGTGCAGAACGGCGGCGGCCACATCGGAATCTACTTGGGCGACGGCAAGATGATCAGCGCGCTCAACCCGAGCCAGGGCACCTTGGTGCACGACGTGAGCGCCATGCCGGTAACCGGGTACTACACCATCTAGCACCCACAGTCTCCTGGGCCGGTTATTCCCCCAACGGCCGGGCCAGGATCACAGGGAGCCCCGTCGGCCATGCGCCGGCGGGGCCTCTCCTCTTTAATGGCGTTTAAAGGCGGGGCATCCTCTTCGACCGCGCCCCTGGATTCAAGAGGTTTATCGCTCGTCCTCTCCTCTTTAACCTGCCGGCACCTCCTCCACAACCCGCGGGCAGCTCCTCCTTACCTCGCGGGCTCGTCTTTAAGCGGGCGCTCCTCTTTAACAGCGGAGCTTCTCTTCTTTAGCGGGGGCATGCACCACACCGTCCAGCGCTGGCCCAAGGCCAGAACGTCAGGACCGGGCCCCCGGCTTCCCCGCCCAACTCCCAGGTGACGCGGCCGCGGCGGCGAGCACCGCCGTCGTTATGTGGCAGAGCTTGGAGCGGAGCGGGAATAGGCGCTGGTGACCGAGAGTTAGACTACTATTCCGCCGTTTCTGCGGCGTTCTTGGCCCCTACCGGCCGACCACAACAGCACGCAATCCACCCGAGGATTCTCCCGTGAGCAATGAACCGTTGACGAATAGTGCCTCGGCGCAGCCCAGACAGACCAAGGGCGGTTTGACGGCGGACGAGTCGCGCCGCAACCGACGCGTGATCGGCATCCTGCTGGTTTCCGCGTTTGTGGTGATCTTGAACGAAACCATCATGTCCGTGGCCCTGACCGACCTGATGGAAGACCTGAACATCAGCGCCCGCGCGGCCCAATGGCTGACCACCGCATTCATGCTGACCATGGCGGTGGTCATCCCGGTGACCGGATTCCTCTTGCAGCGTTTCACCACGCGCCAGGTGTTCACCGCCGCCATGCTGCTGTTCTCATCGGGCACGCTGCTGGCCGCGCTGGCTCCGGGGTTCGAGGTGCTGCTGGTGGCGCGCGTGGTGCAAGCGTCGGGCACGGCGATCATGATGCCGCTGCTGATGACCACGCTGATGAACCTGGTTCCGGCGGAGGACCGCGGCAAGACCATGGGCAACGTCTCGATTGTCATTTCGGTGGCACCGGCGATCGGCCCGACCATCTCCGGCCTCATTCTGAACACGCTGTCCTGGCGCTGGATGTTCTGGCTGGTGCTGCCGATCGCGCTGGCCATGCTGTTGGTCGGCAACCGACGGATCCAGAACGTCAGCGAGCCCAGGCAGGTGCCGCTGGACGTGCCGTCGGTGGTGCTGTCCGCTATTGGCTTCGGCGGTCTGATTTACGGCCTCAGCCAGGTGGGTTCCGGGCACGGAACAACGACGGCGGAGCCCACCTCGGGTGCCGCGATGTGGATCGCGTTCGCGGCCGGTGGAGTGGCGCTGCTGGTGTTCCTGCTGCGCCAGCTGCGGCTGCAGCGCGCGGACAAGGCGCTGCTGGATCTGCGGCCCTTCCGCACGGTCAATTTCTCCATGTCCGTGGGGCTGATGGCCCTGAGCATGGCGGCCCTGTTCGGCACCATCATTCTGCTCCCTATATATATGCAGCAGGTTCTGGGGCTGGAACCGCTGCAGATCGGCCTCATGATGCTGCCTGGCGGACTGCTGATGGGTCTGCTGGCGCCTTTTGTTGGCCGGCTGTACGACAAGTTCGGGCCAACGGTGCTGTTGGTGCCGGGCACAGCAGTGGTCAGCGCCGTGCTCTGGTACTTGTCCACCGTCAGCGAGAATACGGTTCCGCTGACTCTGCTGGCCGCGCATATCGTGCTGAGCGTCGGGCTGGCGCTGCTGTTCACGCCACTGTTCACGGCTGGCCTGGGCTCGGTGCAGCGGCCACTGTACTCGCACGGCAGCGCGATCATCGGAACCGTGCAGCAGGTGGCCGGCGCGGCCGGCACCGCCATGTTCGTCACCGTGATGTCCATGCAGACAGCTGCGCTTGCCGCTGGCGGCGCGGAAACATCGACGGCGGTGGCCGGAGGCGTGCGGGCTGCTTTCTTCGCCGGGGCAATCATCTCTGTGGTGGCCGTGGCGGCCGCGTTCTTTGTCCGGAAGCCGGTGGAAGAAGAACCCGCGGAGGTCGCCCAGGAAGGTGCGCCAGCCGCGCACTAAACCTGCTTGAGGTGCGCGGCCACTCTGCTCCATGGCACCTGCCAGGGGCACCCCACCTCCACAGGCGCCAATCGCCGGCACCTCTTCCACATCAGCGTTTCCATCTCTCCTGCCCCTTTTGAGTCCTCCTTAGGCTTGATCTATGGCGATCGAGGTGCTGAGTATGGCTCAGGGAGCGGAGCAGGATGATTCCGCTCTGCTGGCCCGGCTGCGTGCCGAAGTCGCGAGTTTCAACGATAAGCTTCGTGCCAGCGGGCTGGCCCGCAGCACCAAATCCGTGGCCCGGACTGCGGCGCAGGTGGAGGAGCTGGCCAATACCGTTGCCCAAAGCCAACTCATACTGGCCCGGATCATCAAAGAGCAGAACATCGCCGCCGTCGGCGAAACCGAGAAACCCCACGACCCTGATGACCCGAACCGGCAGAAGCGTGGCGCCTTCAAGTCGAATGAGGATTTTCTGCGGGCCAAGCTGGGCATCGCCCGGCAGGAAGCCGCGCGCCGGTTCCAGCTGGCCGAGGCCACCGAAGCCCGGCCTGTTCCCGACGGCACACCGACCGCGCCGCCCCGGCTGCCGGTACTCGCCCGCGCGCTGGACGAAGGGCGGGTGTCCGGCCTGGCAGCGAACCTTATCCGCAAGGCGGTGGACGGGCTGCGCCGGATCGCTGAACCGGACCGGTTGCGCAAGATGGAAGAGGCACTGGTGAAGCACGCCTCCGAGTACGACGCCGACTCGTTACGGGACCTGATCCGGCACTGGGAGGGCGGCCTGAACCCCGGCGGCGCCGACCCGACAGCCGCCGAGCTGAAAGCACGCCAAGGATTGTTCTACCGCGGCCGCCGCAACGGTCTGCACTGCTACGAAATCAACGCCACCGATGAGCAAAACGAGGTTCTGGCAACCGTCTACAACACGGCCACCAATCCGCGCCTGCGGGAAGGGACCGCAACGGCCGGCACTGTCGGGTTCGAAGGCACAGGCACGCCCGGTGCCGCCCCCGAGACCAGGGACGACGCTTCCGTCGAAGACGCTGCTGCGTCCAGCCAGGAGTTGGACGGGCGGACCCGTCAGCAGAAGCAACTCGACGGACTCATTGGTGCCTGCAAGGTCGCTCTGACCACAGACCAGCTGCCGGCAGCCGGCGGACGCCGGCCCCAGGTACTGGCCACCATTGGCTACAAGGACCTGGCCACCGACCTTGGCCGCCCAGGAACCGGAACCTTCTCCGGACCGCTCAGTGCCAAGACCATCCGCCGGATTGCCTGCGACGCAGACATCATTCCGGTGGTCCTCTCCGGCACGGGCGTGATCCTGGACGTCGGCCAATCCCAGCGGCTGTTTCCCAAATACATGCGGCTGGCGATCATCGCCAGGGACGGAGGCTGCGCCTTCCCCGGCTGTACCGCACCGTCACCCTGGACGGAAGTGCACCACATCCGGTGGTTCGAAAAGGGCGGCCCAACATCCACCGACAACGGCGTGATGCTATGCAGTCACCACCACCACCTCATCCACGAAGGAGACTGGCGGATCGAAGTCATCAACGGCGTCGCCTGGTTCTTCCCACCGCCCGACATGGATCCGGCACAAAAACCACTACGCAACCACGTCTGGCTGAAGAACGCCCACCTGCCCGAATGCCAGCCGGAACCGGCGGTGCTCGGCATCAGTTCCGGGCAGTCCACCGACCCGCCGTGTGAAGACTTGGGTGGTTCTGACGCTGATGTTCGAGGAACGCCAGTTCACCATTCGGGCGCAACGGAGCGTGCGGAGCAAGAAGAACTTGATATTGGCTTGGCCTCCGGCTTAGAGACCGACAGCCCAGGCAGATGTTCCAGCCCGTTCCGCGGGTGGCCAGATCAACCGGCAGCGCCGCCGTTCTGAGGGCGCTGGGCAGCTAGGCAATCGAGGCGCCCGTCAGGTCCTAGCCGCACGATGACAAGGCGCGGGCAGTCGGAACTCTAGCCGGCGCTGTAGTCGTCGCACGCCTTTTGCATGGAGGCGACGGTTTCGGCCGGGATCTGATCGCCGGATTCGGCGATCTGCGACATCGGACCGGTGATCTCGGCGGGAACGCCGGCGGCGTCTGCGGCCGAGACCAGTCCGCCGAGCAACTGCTGTTCTTCCGCACCGATGCTGCCGTCCCGGATCGGAGCGCACGCCTGCTTGACGGCTTCGCCCACGGCGGCGTTCGCCAGATCGGACGCGGCTTGGCTGACGGCCTCGGAAGCAGCGTTTGCGGCCTGGTCGGCGGCGTCGGAGGCGGCCTGTTCGATCTGTCCACAACCGGTGGCGACCAAGGCCACGAGCGGGAGCATCAGCAGAGCAGAGTATCGGCGAATCACCCCGCAACATTACTATGCGGCACTCGCTTTCCCTCATTCGGGGAATGCTGCTCGCCCGGGTAGCAAGTCCCGCCACCGCGTTGCTGCTGCCGGGCTCAGCAGCCGCGAAGCCGAGGTCCTCCGTCACTTGGCCAGCGGCTAAAACAACGCGGAAATTGCGTCGGGATGTTTCGTGGCACCGAGACCATCAAGACCCACATCGAGTCGATTCTTTCCAAGGTCCGGGTTCGGGACCGCACGCAAGCCGTTATCGCGGCCTATGAATCCGACTTCATGCGGCCCGGCGCCTGAGTCTCCGGCTTTGATGGAGGGCTTTGGTCTCGCAGCGCTCGGTTCTAGACGTCGGCGGTGTACTTGCCCGCGGCGATGAGCATTAAACCGCCAACGGCGACGACGACGGTCCCGGTCAAAAGGCTCGCAGCTACCGTTGCGGCGCCAGAAGCCATCAACCAGCGGCCCAGTCTGCGCCGTTTCGACAGGGATTCGGGCTGTTGCGCGGCCAGCGGCTCTTGCTGGCTGACGATCGGTAAAGACAAGGTGATCACTGCGCCGGTGTCGCCCGGAGGTTCGGTCTCGCTTGGATGCCGGGTCCCAGTAGGCCACGGCATTCCCGGCATCGACAGCATCCGGGCCAACACCGGATTTTCGGCGGCGAAATGCCGTTCGATTCTTGCTAGTTCACGCTGTTCTGCGTCAGAAAGTTTCATCGTTGGTGCCGGCCCGTTCTGTGAAGGACGCGGGCACCTGCGTGTGGCTGTTCATGGGATTCTCCCGGTGGGGCAACTGCTAAGGGACTTTAGAGTATGAAAATCACAGCCGGCACAACAGTCGGTTGAGAACTGTTACGCGGAGGGCTCGCGCATCATGAAATCCGCGGACAATTCCAGCCCCGGACGCCGCCGCAAATGCCTGGGCGTGCCCGCCGCGGTCAGGGGTAGTCAGGTGGCCGGGCCGTGGCTACGCTGACTCAGAGGCACAACCTCACGGAGGAATCCAGATGGGCTTTGACCAGTATCACGAACCCGCCCAAGAGCTCTCCGCCGAAACGCGGACGTTTGCGCGCATGTGCGCCAACCTGACCGAGGAAGCCGAGGCGATCGGCTGGTACGAGCAACGGATGTCGCTGGAAAAGGATCCGGAATCGGTCGCCATCATGGAGGATTCCTTGGCGGAGGAGTTCAAGCATTTCAGCATGGACCTAGAGTTCCTGCTCCGGCGAAAGCCGAAATGGCGCCAGATTGCCCGCGGCACGTTGTTCCAAGACGGCGACATTGTGGCCAACGGCGGCGCCGCCGAGGCTTCGGCTGCAACCGGATCGAACCCCGAAGGGCCGGGCACAGGCTCCGGGCCGGGGCGCCCTGATTCGTCGCTGGGGATCGGCAGCCTCAGGGAGGACTTCGCATGACCGCTAACCACCTGCTGCGCGAGCATGCCCCGATTTCCGACGGCGGCTGGAGGCTGTTGGACCAGGAAGCCAGGGAACGGCTCACCGTGGCCTTGGGTGCTCGCAAGATGGTCGATTTCGCAGGCCCCTACGGCTGGGAGTATTCGGCCACGAATTTGGGACGCACGGAACGGGTGACCGGGCCGGCGCCCGCCGACGGCGTGGCGGCGCGACGGCGCGGAGTGCTCCCCTTGGTGGAGGTCCGGGCACCGTTCAAGGTTTCCCGCATGGAACTGCTGGACCATGATCGAGGAGCGGCCGATGTGGACCTTACCGATCTGCGTGAGGCTGCACTCCAAATTGCCATTGCGGAGAACTCAGCCGTCTTCCACGGCTGGAAGCAGGTGGGTATCACCGGAGTCACCAGCGCCACACCGCACGCGCCCATACCGCGCGTGCCAGACTTCAACGACTACCCCAAGCGCGTGGCCAAGGCGGTCTCGGCCCTGCTGCAGGTGGGCATAGGCGGGCCGTTCGGACTGGCGCTCGGCCCCGGACACTACACCGCCGTGGTGGAGGCGACGGAGCGCGGCGGATATCTGCTGTCGGAGCACCTGCGCAAGCTGCTGGGCGGCCCGATTATCTGGGCGCCCGGGGTCCGCGGGGCGATAGTGATGAGCCTGCGCGGCGGGGACTTTCTGTTCGAGTCGGGCCAGGACCTGTCCGTGGGCTACGACCGGCACGACGAAGAGTTCGTTTATCTGTACATCGAGCAGTCGTTCAGCTTCCGCGTGGCCACTCCGGAGGCCGCGATCCACCTGACCGGCAGCGACGGTTAGCCGGCGGACGGCTCACGCCAGACACCCTACGGGTAACGGCGCGGGTTGACCGCAAAGACACCGCCGCCCAAGCCAGCGCCGCACCCGCCAGGCGGTCCGGCCCGAGGCGAGCACCGCCGTCGTACTTCATGGCCCTCCGGCCCGAGGTGGGCACCACCGTCGTACTTTCGGACGTGAGGGGCGCTGGCGTGGGGCCGGTTGGCGTGCCTAAGTTGGAGAGAGACCGCAACGGAAGGAATCATATGTCCCGCATTGCCATTATTGGCGGCCACGGCAAGGTCGCGCTGCACCTCTCCCGCATCCTCGCCGGCCAGGGCCACGAAGTCAGTTCGATGATCCGCAATCCCGATCAGGCCGCCGATGTCCGGGACGCGGGCGCCACGCCGGTGCTTGCCGACGTCGAGACCGCCACCGCCGAGGAGTTGGCCGATCAGCTGCGTGGGCACGAGGCCGTTGTGTGGTCGGCGGGTGCCGGCGGCGGCAATCCGGAACGGACCTATGCCGTGGACCGCGATGCGGCCATCCGGTCGATGGATGCCGCGGCGGCGGCCGGTGTGCAGCGGTACATCATGGTGTCCTACCTGGGCGCAGGCAAGGATCATGGAGTTCCGCAGGACAATTCGTTCTTCCCCTACGCCGAGGCGAAGGCGGCCGCGGACGAGTACCTGAAGTCAACGTCGCTGGATTGGACGATTCTGGGTCCCGGCGCTCTGACGATGGAGCCGGCGACCGGAAAGATCCAGGCCGGACCGGGAACGCCGGGCGGTCAGGTGAGCCGGGAGGACGTCGCGATGGTCGCGGCGGAGGTGCTGGCCGTTCCGTCCACCACCGGCAAGGTGATCGAATTCATCAACGGCAGCACCCCGATCGGCCAAGCAGTCCGCGACGTGTAAGGCACGCGCTGTCCCGGCAACCGCCGCTTTGCCTTAAACAACAGAACCCCGCGCTGCCATCAGCGCGGGGTTCGGAATGTGAAAGTTTAGCCTTCGCAGTCGCGGCAGTACTTCTCGCCGTTCTTATCGCGGGCTACCTGGCTGCGGTGGCGGACCAGGAAGCAGGAGGAGCAGGTGAATTCGTCCTCACGGGGAGGAACAACCTGCACTACCAGTTCTTCGCCGGAGAGATCAGCACCCGGAAGGTCAATGCCCTCGGCGGTGTCCGAATCCTCGACGTCGATCAGCGCGGTCTTCGCACCACCGGAGCGCTGGGCCTGAAGGGCTTCGAGCGACTCATTGTTGTTGTCGTCGTCCTTGTTGCGCGGTGCGTCGTAATCGGTTGCCATGCGGGTTTAGAACTCCTGATGCTCTCGTTTGTTTTGACCTATCTGCGAGCGCCCATCATAGCTGCTCATCTAGACATTTCAACATCGATTCCACAACGTCTCGCGCAGGGCGATAATTCCCGCCCCTCGGGAACCCCGGCAGTACGCCGGGAAGGCGGAATTGACTGTGGGCAAGACCACCACGAGCGGCGGTTGCAGTCGACGGTTCGCGGGGCACCAGTGAGGGGTTTGCGCAGGTCGGTGAGCGTTTACGCGGCAGCGGTCAAAGGTTCACCAGGTCGCCAACGCCGGCCACTGTTGCCACTGCCCCGGCCCAGCAGGCCAAAATGACCAGCGCGAACCCGGCCAGCCAGAAAGCGGCAGGAATCCCGGTCCGCTTGGCGATGATGAACGCATCCGAATTCGCCAGCTGATGTCGGCGCCGTGTGTGGACGCTCAGCAGATTCAACCAGTCCCGCACGGCCCCCACCAGCAGCCCGATGCCAATGGCCAAAGTCACATGGCCCAGGAACTCCGCCGGCGCAAACCAGACCAGCAGTTGGGAGGCAACCGCCAGTCCCACGGCGATCACGATGCCCTCGAGGTTCCGGATGAACAGCAGCGTGGCCAGCAGCAGGAGCGCGCTCACCGACAGCGCTGCGCCAGACCAACCGGTGAATGCGGCCCACACCAGCACCGCCCCCACCAGCGCGGGCACCGGGTATCCCCAGAACCCTGCCCACGCGGCCGAGGCACGGCCCGCCCCGCGGCTGATCATCGCGCCGGACTGGTCGAACCGCAGATGGATGCCGCGCACCAGCCGACCGGTGGTCAGCGCCGCGAAAGCGTGCCCAAGCTCATGGACCGCCGTGACGAACAACCCGAAGTACCGCCAGCTGCTGCGCGGAACCGACAAGACCAACGCAGCAGCCAGGATGAGGGCCAGTTCCAGGATTCCGGTTTCCAGCGGTTCACCGCGGGTGAACCCGTCGGTGATCCTGCGCCACCATTCGGCGGCGAACTGCTGCAGCATTTTCCCTCGTCTCAGCCGGTGACTTACGCGATATAACTAGACCACATTCACCGACTGCGGAAAGCAAACATGGACAAGCTGGATTTCAAGAAAGACCAGAAGGAGCTCTATTCCTCGGGCAAGGATTTCCGCTTGGTCACCGTCCCACCGATGCAGTTTCTGCAGGCAGACGGCCACGGCAATCCGAACTCGTCCGCGTGGTACGGCCAAGTGATCGAAGCACTGTATTCCGTCTCTTACGCGTTGAAGTTCGCCAGCAAGAAGCAGTTCGCCCGCGACTATGTGGTCGGCCCGCTGGAAGGCCTGTGGTGGGCCAAGGACATGTCCGCCTTCACCCGCCGCGCCAAGGACGAGTGGTCGTGGACGCTGATGCTCCGCCAGCCCGACTGGCTGGGCGCGGACCACATCGAAGACGCGATGCTGCAGGCAGCGGCCAAGAAGGAACTCCCGGCGGTGGACTCGCTCAGGCTCGGGTCGCTGGATGAAGGGCTGAGCGTCCAGGTCATGCATGTTGGCCCGTACGACGACGAAGGCCCCGTGCTGGCCCGGCTGCACGATGAATACCTGCCGTCTAACAAGCTGGAACCGGTGGGCCGCCACCACGAGATCTACGTCAGCGACCCCCGGAAGACCGAACCGGCCAAGCTCAAGACCATCCTGCGCCAGCCGGTCCGCCGGGCCTGAGGCGCTGCCTCCGGACGCGAAAGTTGACACTTCAACATTATTTCTGTCAAGATTTACTTGAAGCGTCAACCTCCTGATGCTTATCGCTCGTTCCTGACGGCCGAGTTCCCCTGACCATCGAAACGGTGACAACATCATGACCAATTCAGCTTTGACCACCACCGCACGCACCGTCCTCCGCGTTATCTTGGGCTTCCTCTTCGCAGCCCACGGCTGGCAGAAGTTCAACGAATGGACCATTGCCGGCACCCAGGCCGCGTTTGGCCAGATGGGCGTCCCCGCCGCCGACCTCGCTGCCCCGATCGTCGCCGGACTGGAACTGGGCGGCGGCATTGCCCTGATCCTCGGCGTACTGACCCGAGTGGTCGCCGCTCTGCTGGCCCTGGACATGATCGGCGCGCTGGTGCTGGTTCACGCTTCCGCCGGTGTCTTCGTTGATGGCGGTGGCTACGAATTGGTGCTGCTGCTCGGCGCCGCCGCACTGGCACTGGCACTGGTCGGCCCCGGCCGGATCTCGGTTGACCGCGCCGTCTTCGGCAAGACCAAGCTGGCGGCCATGGCCTAATCTCCGCCACACATAGCAACTTCAACGGGCAGGCGCAGCCGCAAGGCTGGACCTGCCCGTTTTGCTGTCCATCGGGGGCATGCCGGTGAGGTTTAGCACCGGGATGCCCGGACCGTGCGTGGAGTCGGGCGCCGGCGGCGTGGCCACCGGCCACAGGCCAGCGTGACTTCGGAGCCTAAGCGGCCATCAGGATGGACGACGGCGGAGGCACAGCCTGGGCGCCCGAGCCCGGGCCTGGGTCACGTTCCGAGCCGAGGCCCAAGGGAGCCGGCGTCAATGAACTCGGCGGAACCGATTGGGTCAGATCCAGTACCGGCCGGCGCTCGGCCGCAGCCAGTTCACGGTGCGCCGCTGCCAGGAAAGCCGCCAGCCCGGAGCCCAGCGATGCACAGACCGCCGCGAGAATCTCCGAGGAGGCTTCTTTGCGTCCGCGCTCAATCTCCGACAGGTACTGAATGGACACCCCGGCGCGACTGGCAACGTCGTCGAGCGTGCGCCGCTGGCGACGACGTTCCCGGCGCAGCACGGTTCCGTAGACGTCGCGAAGCAGCGGGACCGGTCCGGATGCGGGATGGCGATGCAGCTTTTGAAGTTCGAGCACGGTGGAACTCCCTCCTGGCTGGTTCCATCGTAGAAAGCTGCGGCACAGGAGTCAGCATGGTCTGCTGACGGCAGAAAAGGGTGCAAGCTAACAGATCCGCGGCGAAATCGACGGATTTAGTCGATCAGCATGAGGTCGCCCTTGTAGGGTGGCGGCATGGCACCTCTACGACCCATCGGATTTTGGCTGAAGCTCGTTGACCGCCTGATCGACGAGCAGTTCATCGAGACCATGGAAGAACACGGAATCACGCGCCGGCAGTGGCAGCTGATGAACCTGCTGGCGGACAAGCCGTCCACCGCCGAGGAGCTCACCGATGCCTTGGGCCCGTTCATCCCGGAGACGGAAGACGAAGGGCCGCAGGCGCCGGTAGAAGAACTGGTGGAAAGCGGCTGGGTGAGTTCCACGGACGGGCACTACGCGCTGACCGACACCGGCCGGGCCAGCCTGGCCTCGCTCGGCGACGTGGTTGACCGCACGCGGGCCGTCCTGGCCCAGGGCATCAGCGACGACGAGTACGCCGCCACCCTGGACGTCCTGGAACGCATCGCCCGCAATCTCGGCTGGGACGGCTAGGACCCATGGCCGCGCCGCACGAATTGCCGGCGGTCGGCGGACCGGCCACCCGCGCCCTGGTCGCGGCCGGCATCACGGACTTGAATACGGCGGCCCGCCGCACCGAGGCTGAACTGCTGGCGCTGCACGGCGTGGGGCCAAAGGCGGTACGGATTCTGGCGGAAGCACTCGCGGCCTCCGGACAGTCCTCGCGGAGGGAAGACTAGAAGCGCCTGAGGACGGAGGGCATTACTGATGTGCAGGTTGTTTGGGCTCCATGCGGGCGGACACCGCGTCCACGCCACCTTCTGGCTGCTGGGTGCCCCTGACAGCCTTTCCGAGCAGGGCAGACACCAACCCGACGGAGCAGGCATCGGCATCTTCACGTCGCTCGGCGCACCGATTGTCAGCCGGCAAGCCGAATCCGCCTGGCACGGGCGGACGTTCGAACTCGCCGCACGGGACTTCACGTCGTCCACGTTCCTGGCCCACGTGCGGTATTCGTCGGGCAGCAAGGCCTCCGTTGCCAATACCCACCCCTTCGAACAGGACGGCCGGTTGTTCGCGCACAACGGCGTCTGCCGCGGGATGGACCTGCTGGACGAGCGGTTGCAGCACCTTGGAGCCGCGCACCTGGTGCGCGGCCAGACCGACAGCGAACGCATCTTTGCGCTGATTACGGCGGAAACACGCCGCAGCCATGGCGACGTGGCCCAGGGCATCAGCGACGCCCTCGGCTGGATCATCGACACCCTGCCGCTCTACAGCCTGAACATGATCCTGACTACGCCGGACCACTTGTGGGCGCTCCGCTACCCGGAAACCAATGAGCTGTACATCCTCGAGCGCGCTGCCGGCGATCCTGCTGGACACCAACTCGATGCCCGAAGCAGCCGCATCCGGGCGCACTTTCCTGACCTGGCACGGTATCCCGGCGTCGTGATTGCCAGCGAAATCATGGACGGCGAAGCCGGCTGGCGGCTGATGGAACCAGGGGAAATGGTTTGCGTCGGCCCGGACCTGCACGTGGAATCGAGCAAGCCGTTCCCGTCCAGCCCCACGTTCCCGCTGGCACTGTCCCAGCTGGGCCGGCATGCCCTCAGCCAACAACCCGACTGAACCCGGCCCACCGCCGTCGTTGTTTCAGCGGAAGTTGGGCTCGCCCAGGTAGGGTTCCAGGATCTTCCGCTGGCGGTCGCTCAGGCGCAGCAGGCGGCCGGAGTCCGTGTGGAAGAACGCCAGCGTGGTTTCGGCCAGCACGCACTGCTCTGCGGTCACCGGGTCCATGATCATGTACGCGATGGTCAGGCTGGCGCCCTTGATCGCGCTGATCCAGACCTCCACATGGGCCGGGATGTTGCGGTAGTTCAGCGGCCGGACGTACTTGACCCGGTGCTCGGCCACCAGCGCCTGGGTGGATTCCGGCAGGTCGGAAAAGACCGGCAGGTCCACCTCGAGTCCGGGTCCGCCGGTCCCGGCCGGCGGACCGAACGCGTGGATGCGCGCTTCCTCCAGGATCCGCAGGATCTCCACATTGTTGATGTGCCCGTAGGCATCCATGTCGCCCCAACGCATCGGAACGTTGCAGGACAGTCGCTGGGCGGAAGGTGTCTCGGTCATGGCCCGATTTACTTTACCGGCCGTTTACGCTGTGGAAACTGTTTGGCATTCCGGATCCGGAACCCTATAGTGGGAGGGCGCCGCAGAGTGTGATGCGCAACACAAGTCTCATGATGAATACATATAAAACAGAAGATACAGCCAGCGAGGCACCGGGTTTCGACGTTTGGGTGGACGTCGAGCTCCATGTTGATACCCAACTGGGCCTCATACAATTCTGCCTCGAAGGCGAGCGCGTCCTGGGGTGGTCCGACAATATCGCCGCCATCGCGGCGGCGACGGCGGATTCCGCCGGCACCGCCCAGTGGTGCGAAAAATACTCCAAACTCCTGGTGCCGAGTTCCCGCAAGGGGGCGGGAAACCGCTTCTTCACGGTGACGAGGATGGACCAAGAGAACGACGACGGGGACCGGCCAGCGGCGTAACCGCGCACTTCTGGCTGGCCGCGGCCGGTTGGTTCGCGGGTCGTTCGTCCGCCGGCCCGACGCTGACACGAACGTGCCCGGGCCTGACACGTCCGTCATGAACGCTGCCCCGCCGCGGACATGACTACCATGAAGCCGTGCCTACTTCATCGCCTTCGCCCCGTCCGGAACGCGGCAAATTCGCCGCCAAGCTGCTCCGCGGTGGCACCGAACCTGATCCGCGGTTCACGCTGGCCAACGAGCGCACGTTCCTCGCCTGGATCCGCACCTCGCTGGCCCTGGTGGCCGGCGGAATTGCCGTGGAGGCCTTTACCACCGACATTTTCGTTCCGGCGATCCGCACCACCATCGCCGTCGTCCTCTTGGTCCTGGCGATGGCGATCGGCTGCGGTTCCTTCTTCCGCTGGCTGAACATCGAACGGTCCATGCGGCACAAGACTCCCCTGCCGCTTCCGCTGATCGCCCCGATTCTGGCCATTGGCGGCGGCGTGGTGGCGGCACTGCTGCTGGTCTTTGTCCTCCTGCGGCTGACGTGATGCAACGCGCCCGTCCCATGCCCGAGCCGGAACACCACGACCCCGGCCTGCAGCCCGAGCGCACCTCGCTGGCCTGGAGCCGGACAACCCTGGCCATGATCGTGGCGACGGCCATGTTCCTGCGTTGGTTTCCGGAATACGGCTGGTTCACGGGAATCCTCGTGGCCGTGGCATTGTGCACGGCCTCGGGCATCTACATCACCCAGCGGCTGCGCTACCGCCGGGCGGTCTCCGGCATCGCCAACGAAAGGATCCACGCCGATGCCGCCGCGGCCGCGTGGGTCGCCGGCAGCGTGGTGGTGCTCGGCGCGCTCGGCCTTTACGCCGTCCTGTTCCTGGCCTTGGACTAATCGACGACGACGGCGCGCCTTCCGTCCGGCGGGCGGCGGGAGCACACCGCTGGGCGGAGCCGGTAGCGGCCGCCTGCAACGGGCATGCCGTCCGGAGTCAGGACTGTGACAACGCGTCGCGGTAGACCCAGCGGCCATCTTCGCGAACGAACGTACTCTTCTCCTGTTGCGCTCGGTCCTGGCCGCCTTCGCGATAGGTAGCGCGGAACTCCACCGTGCCCGCGCGGTCCGATTCCCCGCCGCGTACGGTCCTCAGGATCTGCAATCCGGTCCATGCCAGCGTGGGATCCAGCCCAAGACTCGCCGGCCGCGTTTCCGGATGCCAGGTACCGAGCAGATAGTCGATGTCGCCCGTCACAAACGCCGTGTAGCGCGAGCGCATCAGGGCTTCCGCCGTCGGGGCCTCGGCGTCGCCGCGATGGTAGGGGCGGCAGCATTGGCCATAGGCTTGCCCGCGCCCGCACGGACAGGACGCATCGATCGGCACGGTCTTCATTCGGGCACCTCCGCGGTCTTCACGATGTCGGCCTGCACGGGGTCGGCGCCGCCTCGCTGAGGCCCGCTCCGCTCGTAGCGCGCGTTCAGTGGGCCAACTGCCGGGCGGAAGCGTAGATGTCGGGCAGGTTATCGTCCCGGCCCGCCTCGCGCCGGGTCACCCACACTTCGAAGGCGACGCGGACCACTGCCGCGCAGGTCTCGAAGGCGAGCCTGATCTGCAGATCGCTGATGCCGTCACGGCCGAACCGGTCCATCAGGGCGTCCACCAGCCCGGTGGTCCGGGTGGCATTGTGCTTGAGCAGGGCCGCCCTCAGCAGCGGCTCCTTCCGGATGAGCTGGTTGACCAGCAACATGCTGCGGGCCTGCGGCGCATCGTTGTCCGCATACCCCTGCATCACCTGCTCGTAAACGCGCTCCAGCTCTTCGCGCGGATTGCCGGCAGGGTCGATGGTCAGCAGCCCGGCTTCGAGTGCGGCGTCGAAATCCTGGTGTGCCGGCAGCGCGGCCTCTTCCTTGCTGGTGAAGTACCGGAAGAAGGTCCGCTGGGAGATCCCGGCCGCGTTGGCAATGCCGTCCACGGTGGTGGCATCAACGCCGTATTCCTGGAACAGACGCAGCGCGGCCTGGCTGATTTCCGCCCGGGTCTGCCGCCGCCGCCGCTCCCTTAATCCGGGTGCAGCAGCAGGGAGCTCAGCCGTGGAAGGGCCGGGCACATCGGTTCTGGAAGCGCCGCTGATGGGCGATTTCTGTGGCATAGCAGCTTCCAAGATACCCCAATATTTGAGTATTCGCTGCCAATGTGGCAGTATCTGCCATAATGGCATGAAAGGGCATCAATGAACATTAAAGTTGGCGACACCCTCGTCTACCCCCCGCACGGCGCAGTCACCGTGACCGATCTCCGCACCCGTCCGTTCAAGGACTGCCAGACCAAGTTCGTGCAGTTCCGCGCGCATCATGACGGACTGATGATCGAACTGCCGCTGGGCAACGCGGAAACGGTCGGCGTACGCAAGGCCATCAGCAAGAAGGGCGTCAAGGAGGTCTTCGCGATCCTCAAGGCGAAGGTGCCCGAGGACCAGGAGAACTGGTCGCGCCGCTTCAAGGCCAACCAGGAAAAGATCAACAGCGGCGACATCTACAGGGTCAGCGAAGTGGTCCGCGATCTCTCGCTGCGGGCCCTCGGACGCGGCTCCTCGGCCGGCGAAAAGCACCAGCTCGAGCAGGCCATGCGGATCCTGTGCTCCGAGATTGCACTGGCCGAGAAAACCGACAACGATGCGGCCCGCGAGATGATCGAAGCCGTCTTCGGCCCGGTCGACGCCACGGCCTAACCATTCACTATTCACCAGGCGGCCTTCTCAGCTCTGAGAAGGCCGCCTGTTGAATACTCGATGCTGCGCACGACACCGGCGCCCCGCTTCGCACTGAACCGGGGCGCCGGTTTCGTTGGCTCTGCTGCCGGGCCCCGGTTTCGTTGGCCCTGCCGCCGGGGCGCCGGCGCTACAGGATTCCCAGCTGCTGGAGCTGGTTCGCCAGCCCCTTCCCGTCGGGGGCATAGATCCAGGGGATGCTGCGCGCCGGGCCGCTGGGGCGGTCCTGTGAACGGCCGCCGGCCAGCACCGCTTCGCTGACCGACAGTTGCCGGATGGCGATGGCCGCCACGTGCCCCGGATAGCGCAGCGCGAAGCCCGCGTAGATGGCTTCGTCGTGCTGTCCGTCGTCGCCGATCAGCAGCCACTTGATGTCCGGGAACTCTTCGGCCAGCCGGCGCAACTGGTCGACCTTGTGCCCCTGGCCGCTGCGGAACCAGCGGTCCTTGGTGGGGCCCCAGTCGGTGAGCAGCAACGCGCCGTCGGGATACAGGTTCCGGGACAGGAACCGCGTCAAGGTCTGCGCAACATTCCACGCGCCGGTGGACAGATACAGCACCGGGCTGCCCGGATGTTCACGCGTGACCCGCTCCAGCATCACCGCCATGCCCGGCGTGGGATTGCGCGCATGCTCATCCAGCACAAAGGTATTCCAGGCCGCCAGCAGCGGACGCGGCAGAGCGGTGACCATCACCGTGTCATCGACGTCGGAGACCACCCCGAAGCGCTCCCCCGGCGGCACCACGTAGACCGCTGCCTCCACGGGCTCGGAGTCCTCGCAGCGCAGCGTGACGGTGTGCCAGCCGGGCGCAAGGTCCACTGACACTTTCGCATCCACCACCCCGCCGCGGTCGGCCACCACATGGTGTTCCACGCCGGCGGCGGAGATGGTCACGCGCGCGTTGGCCACCGGCGGGCTGATGAAGTTCCGCCAGCCGCGGATGCCGTCGGCCACCAGCTTGGAGGGCATCCGGCCGTTGTCGAAGGCGCCGGGCCGGGCCATGACCACCCGGCCAAGCACGCGGACCCAGCCGGCCGTGCCGTAGCCGGTAAACGACATTACCGTGGCCACGTCGCCGCGCCGCCGTGCCCGCCGTTCCCGGTACGCCTGCCAGCGGTCCTCAACGCGCATGCCGATGTGGGCTGCCTTCTCCTGGAGATCGTCGCCGTTGCCAGTCCTGGATGCCATGGTTCAAGTCTGTCATGCACTGCGGCCCGAGCCTCCATCTTTGACGCTTGCGGCCGGCAGGACCGGCCATCGGGTCTTGTCCGCGCCGGAGCGAACCTGAAGACTGGTCCCATGACCTTTGCAGCGCGGCACATCAGCATTGCCATCAACCGCCCCGTTGGGGAGGTCTACGAGTTCGCCAGCAACCCGGAGAACCTGCCGAAGTGGGCCGCCGGCCTCAGCTCCTCCATCGGCATGGTCGACGACAACTGGGTGGCCGAAACGGACGCGGGACCGGTGCGGGTGAAGTTTGCCGAACGCAACGAGTTTGGCGTGCTGGACCACCACGTCATCACCGCGTCCGGGGAGTCCATCTACAACCCGCTGCGCGTGCTCGGCAACGGCGATGGCGCGGAAGTGGTGTTCACGCTCTACCGCCGCGAGGGCATGGATGAGACAAGCTTCGACGCCGATGCGGCCGCGGTGGACCGGGACCTGCACACACTCAAGCGGCTGCTCGAGGCCTGAGCCGGCCGCCGACGTCGCACTCCACAGGACCACCGCGCGGCCGCAATGACGCACCCAAACCGGCCGCCGCCGTCGTGATTTTTACCCGCCGTAGTGGGCAAACGGACGTACTCTGACAGCGCTGGTTCCGACGTCAGATTCGCCCTACCAACGGCCGAGTTGCACCTCAACGAAGTTCCGAAACTCATTGTTTGGGAGGAGAAATGGCCTTCGCGGGCGGCTCCGAAGCCAAGTGCTCAACGTGTTCCAAGTGTCCGTGTTGCTCAACATCATCTACCTGGTGGTAGGCGTGGTGGGCTACATCATGAGCCGCACCGCCAGTGGTGCGCGGGAATTCCTGATGGGAGCAGGCATCCTGTACCTGGGGATCACCTACATGATGCGCCGCGGGGACGAGGCGCACGAAACAACATAATCGCTGATACCCTGCCGGGTCTCCCGGCAGGACGGTGAGCCCGCGGACCCCAGTCGCCGATGACTGGGGTTCGCTGGCGTTCGGGTCCATCGGATACTAAGCGCGTGATGATCATGATCGCCTGCGGCCTGCTGCTGGCCGCGGGACTGGCGCTCGTGCTGTTCCGGGGCGGGGAGCACTTCCAGCTCCCGGTGGGCACTAACGACGGCGGCGCCCTCCTGGGCGGCGCCGGTCCCGTCCCCGACCGCCGCTCCCCCGCGAGCGACGGCGGCGCGCTGCTTGCGCAAGCGGCGCGCCGGGTGCTGTGGTGGGCCAACGTCCTGCTGGTGGGCGGCGGCGTGGCCGGACTGTGCATGGCCGGTGCCGGCGGGCGGCTGGTGATGCGCCTGCTGGCGGTGACGTCGCCGGAGGACGAGGGCAGGCTGACCGACGCCGGGCAAACCATCGGCGAGATCAGCTTGGAGGGGACCTTCGGCTTCGTTGTTTTCGGCATTGCCATCGGCTGCGGGACGGCACTGCTTTATGGCGCGGTCCGTTGGTGGCTGCCTGCCGGGCGGGTCGGCGGAGCCGCCTTCGGGCTGCTGTTGCTGCTGGGACTCAGTACCGTGTTCGGGCCGCTGGAGCCGGACAGCCGGGATTTCCAAGTTGTGGGTCCCGCTTGGCTGTCCATAGCCACGTTCTCCGCGCTGGCCGTTGCCCACGGCATGCTGGTTGTGACGGCCAGTACGTGGCTGTCCCGGCGAGTGCCGCTGCTTCAATCGGCGCAGGACGTGCGGTGGTACCTTCCGCTGCTGCTGGTTCTGGCCCCGCTGGGCGCTGCCGCGGTGGTTGTTGCGGCATGGGTGCTTGCCGCTATCGGCTTGGCTTGGGCCGCGGCGGTCTTCAGGCTGAAGGTGTCGCGGGGCCGGCGGCGTGGGTCGGATCTGGAGTCCGGGCTGGCGGTCGGGCCAGGAGTGCCGGGCGGGACGGAACAAAAGCCCGGTGAGCCCGAACTTTCCGGCGTGGCATCGGGTGGAGCCCCGGCACAGACCGGGGCCCAAGTACAGACTGGGGCGGCGGCACGGACGGGGGCCGTGCCGCTGTCGGGAGCCCCGGTGCTAGGCACCGAGGCCGGGGCCGGGGCGGGCATTTTGCAGGGACGCTGGCTGCTTGTCGGCGGACGGATAGCTTTGGCTGCGCTGGCCGTGGCTTGGCTGCCTGGTTTCTTGGCGTCGATGGCCACCATTGTGGCGGCCGGCGGGCCGTAGTCCGGCGCGCGGTTAAAGCGAATCGCTCCGCCGGATGGGGATACGGCGGAGCGATTCGGTCAGCAGGCAGTCTTAGACAGCTGCGGCCTGCGGGGTGCGGATGGTGGCGAAGCCTTGGGCCCAGGGAATGAGCTGGTCGATCATCGGGGCAAGCGTTCCGGCGTTCTGCTCGGTCGGCTTGAAGTCGGCGAAATTCTCGAAATCGGTGAACAGCGAGAACATCACCTGGTTGCGGACCACTGCCACCTGCAGCTCAGCCAGGAGGTTGCGCAGGTGCTCGGCAGCGCGGACGCCGCCCATCGAACCGTAGGACACGATGCCGGCGGCCTTGTTGTTGAATTCCACGTTCACGTAGGACAGCGCGTTGGCCAGTGCCGCCGAGACCGTGTGGTTGTATTCGTTGGCCACGAAGATGTAGCCATCGAACTCGCTGATTTTGGCCGACCAGGCCTTGGTGTGGTCGCCCTGGTAGTTCTGGTAGGCGGCGGGGAATGCCTCATCCAGCAGCGGAAGGTTGAAGTCGGCGATGTCGACCACCTCGAAAGTGGCGTCAGTCCGGCCGGCCAGTTCCGCGGCCACCCACGCGGCCACCGAGTCGTTGACCCGGCCGGGGCGGGTGCTACCCGTGATGATGGCGATCTTGGGGAGGCCGGCGACGGCTGCTGCCGGGGCCGAAGCCGCCGGGGCCGTCGAGGCAGCAGCACCGGCTGTTGCGTTCTCTTTGGATTCGGCCGCTGCGGGCGCGGGGTTGGCGGCGGACCGGCGGGCGTTGGACTTGCTGAAAAGATTCTTAAACCAGGACATGGCAGCCTTCGATAGATTGCTTGACGTTTCAACCATCGTAGCGCCGTGAAGAATGACATGTCAACAAACGTGGTAATGGAGCCCTGCACCCTGCGAGGTGAGGATGGGCCGCCTCAGCGAGCGGAGAACTAGACCGCACCACACCTGGCCGCAGGTTCAGGCCCATTCAAGGGGCGAGGGAACTTCCCGGCGGGCGGACATGTTCGAAGATGACGGTGGTATTGGTGCCGGCAACCTCCGGGCGGAGGCTCAGGTTGTTCGCCACCAGATTTCGCAGCGCATTCGAGTCTGCCACGGCTACGTGGATCAGGAAATCGCGGTCTCCGGTCACAAAGAAAATCCCCTCCACTGCGGGCAGTCCGGCCAAATAGTCCTTGAACTCGGTCAGGTTCGACCGGGCATGCGCCTGCAGCCGTATGGAGATCAGCGCCTGCAGGCCGCGCCCCACCGCAGCAGGGTCGACGTCGGCATGGAAGCCTCGAATCACACCCCGCTCGCGCAGGGAACGGATCCGACTTAAGCAGGTTGAAGGGGCAATGCCTGCAGCCGCCGCGATTGCGTTGTTGGGGGTCCGGGCATCGTTCTGGAGCAGCTCGACGATCAACCGGTCGATGCGGTCCAATCCGGACCCGGTTGGAGCCCCGAAAGTGCGTCGAACATCATTCGATTCCGCCATGTGACAGCCACCACTTTCTGAACTTTAGATCAGCAATAACTAGTGTCGCAGAATCTTCTCCGAGTCACTTGAGATACAGCTAAACATTGTTCACGATGGTGCCGATGGTAGATACAAACCCGAGGAGCACCGATGTACTCTCGCGCACACACCCCGAGCACCGCCGTCGTTGTTGGGGCCGGCATGGTGGGACTGGCCACCGCTTGGCATTTGCAGGAACGCGGCGTGGAAGTGACCGTCGTGGACAGGTCAGGCGTCGCCGCCGGTGCTTCCTGGGGCAATGCCGGCTGGCTGACGCCGGGCATGGCCATGCCGTTGTCGGACCCGAGCCTCTGGACCTACGGCCCGAAGGCGCTGGTTGATCCTGCGGCGCCGCTGCACGTTCCAGCCCGGATGGACCCGCAGTTGTGGCAGTTCCTGGCCCGCTTTGCGCTGCACGGCACGCAGAAGGCGTGGGACCGGACCATGGCCGCGCTGACGCCGATCGACCGGATGGCGCTGGAGAGCTTCGACGAGTTGACGGACAACGGCGTGGAATCCTGGACGCGGAAGGGTCCTTTCATCGTCGGCTTCGAGGACGAGAAGGAGAGCCGGCATTTTGTCCACGAGCTGGCCAATGTGGAGAAGGCCGGCCAGTCGGCTCCGCTGACCCGCCTGGAAGACGCCCAGATGAAGGTGCCGCAACTGTCCGCCGCAGTATCGACGGTGTTCGAGCTGGAGGGACAGCGGTTCCTTGAGCCCGGTCCGTTTGTTGAGGCCCTTGCCGCAGCGGTGGTGGAACGGGGCGGGAAGATCATCCCCGGCGCGGAGGTCCGCTCGCTGCGCCACGGCCACACCGGGATCTCGGTGGAGACCTACGCCCAGGAGCCGTTCCACGCCGACGTCGTTGTGCTGGCCACCGGGGCCTGGCTGCCTGAGCTCGCCAAGCCGCTGGGCGTGCGCACCATGGTGCAGGCCGGCCGGGGGTACTCCTTCAGCGTGGCCACCGACCAGCCGGCCGAGTTCCCCATCTACTTCCCCGCCCGCCGCGTGGCCTGCACGCCGTATCAGGGACGGTTGCGCATCGCCGGAACAATGGAGTTCCGCGGCCCCGACGAGCCGCTACAGACCGGGCGGATCGACGCCATTCTGGCCGCGGTCCGGCCGCTGTTCACCAACATGGACCTGGAGCATCTCGAGGACATTTGGGTGGGGCCGCGCCCGGTCACTCCGGACGGGCTGCCGCTGGTTGGCGCCACCCGCTCCCCCGGCGTGTACGTTGCCGGCGGCCACGGGATGTGGGGCATTGTGCTGGGCCCGGCCACCGGCAAGCTGCTGGCCGAACAGATCGTCACCGGCCGCGTGCCCGACGAGATCCGGCCGTTCGACCCGTTGCGCTGACAGGCGCCGCGTGCCGGACGCGGATCCGCCCGTTTGACCCGGCGCACTGACCGGCGCCCGCGTTTCGCCCATCCAACCCTCCGCTGACAGCCGGCCCGCATGGGTCTACCATGGGCGGCATTGGGAGCGGTACGTCCCGAGGAAGGGTGGCTGTCATGGAATCGCTGACCGTGCCGGATCTGGATGCGAGGACGCTGGAAGGACTCCGCATCCTCGCCGATTCGCACCATCGCACGCCCGAGGCCGAAGCCCGGGCCATCCTGGTCCAGACAGTCCGGGGGCTGGGCGAAGCCGACGATCTGCTCGCGTCGATGGTCGGCGGCGACGAAACGGAAGGCCACACCCGGCGGGGCGCACCGCCGTCGTCGTCTTAAACAGTGCTGCTTAAAGAGTGCTGCCCCGCACCGAAACGGTACGGGGCAGCAGAGTTTTGCAGGAAATCAGCCGCCGAAGAGCGGGGCGATACTGTTCCACAACTGGTAGACGCCAAGGACAATGAACAGCAGGGCACAGATGCCCAGCGCGATGTTCGTGTGCAGCCGGTTGGCCCATTCCTTCGGGATCCGCTTGCCATTGAGCAGGCCCAGCAACGTCAGTGCCAGGAACGGCATGAACAACGATCCCAAGGCACCGTAAATCAGGATCAGCGCGATCGGCTTGCCCAGCATGAACAGCAACATGGGCGGGAACGTCAGCCAGAGGACGTAGAACTTGAAGTACTTGCCGCCGACGCGGGTGTCCGGATGGCCGGACTCCTTCTTGCGCATGTTGCCCCAGAAGTCGGCGAACATGAGGGACACGCCGTTCCAGACGCCGATGATGGAGGAGAACGATGCGGCCCAGAAACCGACCAGGAAGCCGGTGCCGACCACGTCGCCGTACTCCGCCTTGAGCACTTCGTACAGGTCCAGCAGTCCTTCGTCGCCGGCGCTCAGCGAGACGCCCGCGGTGCGGACCACCTCGGCGCCGACGATCAGCATGGCGACCACGAAGATGCCGGTCATGATGTAAGCAACTGAATTGTCGATCCGCATGACGCGCATCCACTTTGGCGTGTGCCAGCCCTTCTCACGCAGCCAGTAGCCGTAGGCCGCCAGCGTGATGGTGCCGCCGACGCCTCCGGCCAGCGCCAGGGTGTAGAACACGGCGCCTTCCTCCTGCGGGATCATCGGCACCAAACCGCCGATCATCTCCGGGATGTTGGGCACGGCGATGATGGCCAGCCCGACGACGGTGACGAACATCAGCCCGACGAACACGGCGGTGATCTTCTCGAAGGTGGCGTACTTTCCGAACCAGACCATGACAAATCCGGCCAGGCCCATCAAGATGGCCCAGGCCCACAGCGGCAGCACCGGGAACACCGCGGCCAACGGCAGCGCCGCCGATGACATTGCCGTGGCCCCGTAGACGAAGCCCCAGATCATGATGTACGGACCGAAGTACCAGGTGGTCCAGCGGCCCAGCGAGCGCCAGCCCTCGAAGATCGTCTTGCCGGTCGCCAGCGAGAATCGCCCGGCGCCTTCGACCAGGATGATCTTCAGAATGACGCCGACAATCACCGCCCAGAACAGGCCGTAGCCGTAGCGGGAACCCGCCACCAACGTGGCCACCATATCCGCGGCGCCGACGCCGGTGGCCGCGACGACGAGGCCGGGACCGACGATCTTCCACTTGGCGGGAGCCCCGCCGTCGTTGTCCACCCGCGCAGCGGCATCTAGCGCGCCCGGGGCGTTGTTCTCAGTGGCCATGAGCCATGTATTCCTTACCGTGATGGAGCTTGTCCGCAGAAAACGGGCGGCAACAGTGCCGCCCGTCACCGGACCCCGTTTAGTTTCTCACGCGTTCCGAACGCCCGGTCAGTAAAGCAGCGAAGGGGCCACAGGGGGAACCGTTCGTCGCTAGGAAGGCCCCGTTGGGCGGAAAATCGCGGCAGGACTGTGGCCGTTCGCATACCTGATGTGCCCCGTCCTGAGGGCAGGCCCATCGGTGGGCTAGCCGTCGGGACTACCCGTTGGTGCTAGCCGCCGCGGGGCAGCCGACCGGTACTACCCGCCGGCGCTAGCCGTCCCGGGCAGACTTCCACGGGTCACACGCCTCCACCGACAGCCGCCGGTAGCCTTCGGCGTTGCCGGACACAACGGTCAGGCAATGCTTGACGGCCGTCGCGGCGATCAGCGACTCCACGGCCGGCACGTCCTGGATCGCCAGCGGCGCCCAGGCCTCGGCCACCTGCAGGTCCACCGGAAGGATGTAGGCGGCGAACCGTTCGGTCAGCTCGACCAGCCAACTGTCCGCCCGTCCGGACAGGGCGCTGTCCTGGGTGCTGAGCGCGTGCAGCTCCCCCAGTGTCAGCGCCGAAATGTAGACGCGCGAGCGGCGGCGCCGCTGCAGGAACTCCACGACGGCGGGGTCCGGGTTCTCGCGCCTGAGCTCGGCCACCACGTCGGTGTCCAACAGCAGCCCGCGGGCACGGCGCGGCCCGGAGGGGTCAGCGGGTTTCGGCGCGGGACCGGTCGCCGTCGGTGTTGGTTCGGTGCTGGTGGTCATCGGGCCGCGGCGACGGCGCGCTGCTGCCCGCGGGTTTGCAGCGCCGCATCCAGCAGGAAGTCCACAAAGGCTTCCCGGGCAGCGGAAATCTGCTCGTAGTCGGCCAGACTCAAGACCTGGAGTTGCGGGGATTCAAGGGTGTCCATAGCAGCCGGCGCCGGGCGCCGCGTCCTTTCGCATGCTCTTGCCCGCACCGGTAGCTAGTGGCTGATGCAGGCCGCTTCGTCATCCGAACCACCCAACGAGCGTGGGGTTGGTATGTGGCCAAAGTCGGAGCTTGGCGGCCACAATTCTTGAAGCTATGGCTACTCTAGCCAGTCCGAGTGCCGCGTGTCAGAGACCGCGGTCACATCGCGTAACAGGCTGCGTAACGTTCCACCTCCCGGGCGGGCACCGCCGAATCTCTGGTGCGGGTCCGGGCACCTGTGGCGGCCGCCCCGGCGCATCCTTCCGAAACTGTCCGCGCCGGCTGGTACATCTTTACTTGCCGGCAGGCACCGGACGGCGGCGGGATATCGTTGGGGGGACCCCGCCGCCGGCCGGGTTGGCAGCTGCCGTACTTGTGCAAGGAGGCACCGTGTTTCTGCTCGACTCCGACGCCGCCGGGGCTGACCGGGACCTGGTCTACACGGCCACCGACCTGGTCACCGCCGCCCAGTGCGAGTACCAGTTGCTGCGCAAGCTGGACGAGAAGCTGGGCCGCACCCCGGTGCCGGACTTCGGCCGGGACGAGATGCTCGAGCGCACCGCGGCGCTGGGCGATGTGCACGAACACCGGGTGCTGCAGCAGTTCCGCGACGCGTTCGGCTCCGGCGTGGTGGAGATCGCGGAGACCCGCAGCTACTCCCGCGCAGACCTGCAGGCCAAGCATGCCGAATCGATTGCGGCGCTGCAGTCCGGCGCGGACGTGGTGTTCCAGGCCTCCTTCTTCGACGGCAGTTTCCATGGTCGGTCCGATTTCTTGGTCAAGACCCAGCACGACGACGGCGGTGCCCCGGCTTACGCCGTCTACGACACCAAGCTGGCCCGTCATGCCAAGGTCACCGCGCTGCTGCAGTTGGCCGCCTACGGCGACCAACTCCTCCAGGCCGGCATCAGCGCGGTGCCCACGGTGACGCTGGTGCTCGGCGACGGCCGGCACAGCGACCACAGCCTGACCGACCTGCTGCCGGTCTTCCGCGAACGCCGCAGCCGCTTCCTGGATCTGGTCGCCGGACACCGCGCGCAGCCGGCGCCGGTCCGCTGGGGAGACGAGCGGGTGAAAGTGTGCGGCCGCTGCGACTACTGTGCCGAACAGGTTGGGCTGCACCGGGACCTCCTGCTGGTGGCGAACATGAGCACGGTCCGCCGCCGCAAACTCCGCGCGGCGGGAATTCGCACGATCGACCAACTGGCCGCGCTGGAATTGCCCGCCGGCGAATCGTCGAATGGAGCGCTGGCCCGGCTGCGGGACCAAGCGCGCATGCAGACCGGCACCGCCGAACCGGACGGCCAGGTCACCTTCCGCAAGGACGGTGCCGAACACACCGTTGCCTACCGCGTACTGGAACGGCACACCCTGTGGCGGCTGCCCGCGCCGGACCCGGGCGACATTTTCTTCGACTTCGAGGGAGACCCGCTCTGGCAGGACGAAAACGGGGTATGGGGGCTGGAATACCTCTTCGGCGTGGTGGAGAACCCGCCGGCCGGTGGCGGCACCGCACCGTTCAAGCCCTTCTGGGCGCACAGCCGCTCGGGTGAACGAAAAGCGCTGGCGGACTTCCTGGACTACGTGTCCGAACGGCGCCGCAGCCACCCCGGCCTGCACATCTACCACTACGCCAACTACGAGAAAGCCGCCCTGCGCCGGCTGTCGTTGCAGCATCTGGTCGGCGAAGAAGCAGTGGATGAGCTGCTGCGCGAGGGCATCCTGGTGGACCTCTACGACACGGTCCGGCACAGCCTGCGGATTTCGGAAAACTCCTACAGCATCAAGAAGCTGGAACCGCTCTACATGGGCGAGAACCTGCGCTCCGGCGACGTCAAAGACGCCGGCGCATCCGTCGTGGCATACGCGCAGTACTGCACTGCCCGGGATGCAGGCAATGACTCCGAAGCAGACACCATCCTCAAGAGCATTGCGGACTACAACGAATACGACTGCCTGTCCACGCTGGAATTGCGCAACTGGCTGCTGCGGCTGGCCGCCGAACGCGGCGTTGTACCGGGACGCCTCGCCGCGACCGCGCCGGCCGCGGCCGGCGCCACCACAACTGACGACGACGGTGGGCCGCGGCCGCCGCAGGAACGGCGGCTGCTGGACTTCGTGGCGGCAGCGGCCGAAACGGCCGCGGGGCGCAACCAGACGCTGTCCGCGGACGAACAGGCGGTTGCCATGGTCGCGGCGTCCGTCGGCTACCACGGGCGCGAAGAGAAGCAGTTCTGGTGGGCGCATTTTGACCGGCTGGATGCCCCGGTCGAGGACTGGGCCGATGTCCGCGACGTCTTCACCGTCGATTCCGCTCGCGTGGTTTCCGAGTGGGCGAAGCCGACCTCCCGCAGCAACCCGGTCCGTGTTCTGGCGCTGTCCGGCCGGCTGGCTCCCGGTTCCACCATCAAGGAAGGCAGCCTGCTCTGCCGCCTCTACAACCAGCCCTACCCGGCGTTCCTCTGCGAACAGAACGACGGCGTCAACCACCGCGCCTTCTGCTTCGGCGCCGAGGTGCTGGAACTGGGTGCGGACGGCGGGAAGGACACGCTGCTCATCCGGGAGCGGTTGCCGCGCGACGCCGAAGAATACACCGAGTTCCCGGTGGCGTTGACGCCTGACCGGCCGGTGGGCACCGCGTCCATCCGCCAGGCGCTGGCCGACCTCGCCGCTGCAGTTGCCGGTGCGCTGCCCGCCTTCCCCGCCGAACCGGCGTTGGAGCTGCTGCGCCGGCGTCCGCCACGCCTGGCAACGCTGGCCCAGCTGCCCGAAGTCCAGGGCCACCCGGACGGTTATGTCGACGCGATCACCGCCGCCGTCGCTGATTTGCAGGACTCCTATCTGGCGGTCCAGGGGCCGCCGGGCACCGGCAAGACCTACGTCGGGTCGCACGCCGTCGCCCGCATGGTGGCACTGGGTTGGAAGGTCGGCGTGGTCGGCCAGTCGCATGCCGTGGTGGACAACATGCTGCGTGCGGCCATCGAAAAGGCCGGTGTGCCGCCGGAACTGGTCGCCAAAAAACCGAACGGCGACCACGACCTTCCCTGGCCCAACCGGAGCACTGCAGATGTGACCCGGTTGCTCGAGTCCCCCGGAGGTGCGCTGATCGGCGGCACCGCGTGGACCATGACCGGTTCGGCGGTCCCGCTCAAGTCGCTGGATCTGCTGGTCATTGACGAGGCCGGCCAGTTCTCGCTGGCGAACACCCTGGCCGTTTCCCGCGCCGCCAAGCGGCTGCTGCTGTTGGGCGATCCACAGCAACTGCCGCAGGTCACCCAAGGCACGCACCCGGAACCGGTGGACGAGTCCGCACTCGGTTGGCTCTCCGCCGGGCATGCCACCTTGCCGCCGGAGCTGGGCTATTTCCTCGCCCGGAGCTGGCGCATGCATCCGGACCTTTGCCGGGCCGTGTCGGTCCTGGCCTATGACGGGCGGCTTGAATCGGCGCCGGCCGCGGCCCTGCGGCAGCTAGAGGGAGCTCCGGCCGGAGTGGAGTGCGTCTACGTGGACCATCAGGGCAACGCCACATCGTCCCCGGAGGAAGCCGCCGAAGTGCTCGCGCAGGTCCGCCGGCATGTGGGTTTGCCCTGGCGCGAAGATGGCGCAGCGCAGCCGCGGCCGCTGACCGGGGCGGACATCCTGGTAGTGGCCCCCTACAACGCCCAGGTCCAGCTGATCCGTTCGGTACTCGACGGCGCCGGGCTGCCGGACGTCAGGGTCGGCACGGTAGACAAGTTCCAGGGCCAGGAAGCCCCTGTCGTGATCGTGTCCACCGCCGTGTCCGCCGCGGCCGAAGCCCCGCGCGGAATGGAATTCGTGCTCAACCGGAACCGCAACAACGTGGCTGTCTCGCGCGGCCAGTGGCGCGCGGTCGTCGTCCGCTCCCGCGCCCTCACGGACTACCTGCCGGCACGCCCCGCGGGCCTAGAGGAACTCGGCGCCTTCGCCGGGCTCTGCGACTGCGTGAATTAACCACTAGCCCGGCCCGCGGGCTAGCGGTGGAATGTCGCCACAGGGCCAAACTGCCCCGTCAGGCTGCGGACGTCGTGCTACGTTACGGGCGAAATCCGCTACGGTGCGGACCCCGGTCATGTTTGAATGAGAATTGGCAGCCTGGCGGGCCAACCACCCATTGTCCGTGCCGGCTGGAAGTGTGCACGTAGTAGTTTCCGCACAGTAATTCCGACGAGAAGAGGAAGAACATGAGCAAGTACGAACTGCCCGAGCTCGATTATGATTACGCAGCCCTGGAGCCGCACATCTCGGCCCGGATCATGGAGCTGCACCACTCCAAGCACCACGCCACCTACGTGGCCGGCGCGAACACCGCGCTGGAGCAGCTGGCCGAGGCCCGCTCCAAGGGTGAATTCGGCAACGTGCCGAAGCTGTCCAAGGATCTGGCCTTCCACCTGGGCGGCCATACCAACCACTCGATCTTCTGGAAGAACCTCTCCCCGGAAGGCGGCGACAAGCCCACCGGCGAACTCGCTTCCGCCATCGATGAGTACTTCGGGTCCTTCGATGCGTTCCGCGGCCACTTCGGCGCCGCGGCGCTGAGCCTGCAGGGCTCGGGCTGGGCCGTGCTGGCCTACGAACCGCTGGGCGGCAACCTGGTCATCGAGCAGCTCTACGACCAGCAGGGCAACATCCCGGTGGGCACCATCCCGCTGCTGATGCTGGATATGTGGGAGCACGCCTTCTACCTGGACTACGTCAACGTCAAGGCCGACTACGTCAAGGCGTTCTGGAACATCGTCAACTGGGCGGACGTCGCCGCCCGTTTCGACGCCGCCCGGACCGGCGCTTCCGCGCTGATCACCCCGGCCAAGTAACACCGGCCTGCCGTGCCGCTGCACGGTGATTGACCCAGCAGGCACCGCCGTTGGGCCGGACACCCGGCCGAACGGCGGTGCCTCGCCGCTTAATCCGCCGCCGCCCCACCCAATGGGAGGCACGCAGCCCGGGCCGGGCTTGAGTGCCGCGACACTTTTCAGTCCGGTGCCCTCCCACTGATCCCCCAAGGGCTTCCATCCTTCTACGTACATGTAGAAGGATGACGGCATGATGTTTGAACATGACGACCCCATCCTTGAGCTCACCGACGAGCAATCTTGGAAGCTGTTGGAGAATACCAAGCACGGCCGCCTCGTCCTCACCGCCGCCGGCGAAACCGACATCTTCCCGATCAACTTTGTAGCCCGTGACAGCAGGCTGGTCCTGCGGACGGCGCCGGGCACCAAATTGGCCGAGCTGACCATCAACGAACGAGTGCTGTTCGAGGCGGACGGCATCGGCAGCGGCGAAGCGTGGAGTGTGGTGGTCAAGGGCACCGCACGCGTCTTGCAGACCCAGGAGGAAATTGCGGCTGCAGAGGCGCTGCCAGTCGAGACATGGATTCCCACGCTCAAGGACTTCTACGTGGAAGTGAAGCCGACCAGCGTCAGCGGCCGACACTTCAAGTTCGGCCAGCAGCCCGAACGCTTTTAGCTCTCGGGTTCGGCCCGTCCGGGGGCGCTCAGCAAGCGCTGGTGCGCCTGCGGCCAACCCCTGACCGGGCCGTCGTCGGGCTCAGTGGTGGACGCTGGCTCAGTGGCCGACGCTGGCGAGGATCTCCTCGAAGCTCTTGGACTCGACGCCGCCGCGGCCGCGCTCTGTTACCGGAGCACCCTGCACCAGATCAACCAGTTCGGCAGCCGCACGGTCCGAACGCTCGGACAGTCCGCCGGTACCGGTCTCGCCTGCGCCCCAGTCTTCCGGTGCGGCGAAGACTGTGGTCTGCGCGGTCCGCGCCCGGAGGTAGCTGAACAGCGGGCGGACGGCGTAGTCCAGCGCCAGCGAGTGCCGGGCGCTGCCGCCGGTGGCACCCATCAGCACCGGCTTGCCGGCGAGCGCGCGCGGTTCGACCACATCGAAGAAGGACTTGAACAGGCCGCTGTAGGAAGCGCTGAAGACGGGAGTCACTACGATCAGCGCATCCGCCGCAACGGTCGCCTTAAGCACCTCATCCAGCTTAGGCGCCGCGTAACCGGTCACCATGTTGTTGGCGATATCCACCGCGTAATCGCGCAACTCCACCATGTGGATCTCGGCTTCAACGCCCTGCAACCGGAACTGGTCCACCGTGGAGGCAGCCAACTGGTCGGCCAGCATCCGGCTGGAGGACGGTACGCCGAGTCCGGCTGAAATGACTACGATCTTGCGTTCTGACACTGCGGGTCTCCTTGGTAGTTCATGCAATTGCATCTACAAGGAAAACCCGTGTTCGGTCCGGTTTATTCCGGCCGCCTTGTGGCCTCCGTCTCACCGGCCTGGCGCGGCCGAGGGACGGCCAGAACAGGCGAAGCTGCCGGTGCGTCGGGAACCGGCCGGGCACGACTGCCTCAGGAGCCGGCGGCGCGGCCGGCGGCGCGACCGCTGAAGAGGCAGCCGCCCAGGAAAGTGCCTTCCAGCGAACGGTAGCCGTGCATGCCGCCGCCGCCAAACCCTGCAGCCTCCCCGGCGGCGTACAGTCCGGGAACCGGCTGCCCGTACGCCGTCAGCACGCGTGACTGCAGGTTCGTTTCCAGTCCGCCGAGTGTCTTGCGGGTCAGCACCGAAAGCCGCACTGCAATCATCGGCCCGGCATCGGGATCCAGCAATCGGTGCGGCTTGGCCGTGCGCACCAGCTTGTCGCCCAGGTAGCGCCTCGCCGCGCGGATGGCCATCACCTGCGCGTCCTTGCCGTAGGCATTTTCCACCTCGCGGTCCCGCGCCAGGATCTCGGCCTCGACCTGGGCCGGGTCCAGCATCGGACCGTCCCGGTGTTCACTGAACGCCGGCAGCACGGGTTCGGCGGGCATCGCCGCGTCGGGCCGCCCGTCCCGGGAATCTCCGGCAGTGGCCAACCCATCCGATTCGCCGAGCGGGTGATTCCGCACCAGCTCGTTCATTTTGGCCACCAGCTCCGACACGGTGTCCGCCTGCAGGAAGTCCACGCCGTGGTCCAAAAAGGCCTGCACGGGTACGGGCACGTCCGTGGTCGCCCGCTTGAGCACTTCCCGCACCGACTTGCCGGTCAGGTCCGGGTTCTGTTCCGAGCCGGAGAGCGCGAACTCCTTCTCGATGATCCTCTTGTTCAGGATGAACCAGCTGTAATCGTGCCCGGTGGAACGCAGGTGGGCTAGCGTGCCCAGAGTGTCGAATCCGGGAAACAGCGGCGCCGGCAGCCGCTTGCCGGTTGCATCCAGCCAGAGCGAGCTGGGGCCGGGCAGAATCCGGATGCCGTGCCGGGTCCAGACCGGATCCCAATTCCTGATCCCCTCCACGTAGTGCCACATCCGGTCCGGGTTGATCACCCGCCCACCGGCCGCCTGCGCAATGCCGAGCATCCGCCCGTCCACGTATTCGGGTACGCCGGCGACCATGTCCCCGGGCGGTGTGCCCAGACGCTGCGGCCAGTTCCGCCGCACCTCGTCCAGATCCGCCCCGATTCCGCCGGAGGTCACCACGACGGCACCGGCCGGGTATTCGAATTCCCCCACCACAGTGCGTGAGGACGCGCGGCCGCGCTCCGCCGTGGTTGGTTCCAGGATGCTGCCGCGCACTCCGGTGACCGCGTCGTCTTGTGTGAGCAGCCCGTCCACCCGGTGCCGGAAGGCGAAGGTGACCAGTCCGGCGTCGGCCGCTTCCCGCACCCGGCGCGCGAACGGTTCCACGATGCCGGGACCGGTCCCCCACGTGATGTGGAAGCGGGGCACCGAATTGCCCGGGCCGCTCGCTTCGTAGCCGCCGCGTTCGGCCCAACCGACCACCGGGAAGATCCGGTGTCCGCGCTCGCGCAGCCACGCCCGCTTCTCGCCCGCGGCGAAGTTCACGTAGGCCTCGGCCCAGCGGCGTGGCCAATAGTCCTCCGGCCGGTCGAAGCCGGCGGTGCCCAGCCAGTCCTGCCAGGCCAGCTCGACCGAATCCTTGACGCCCAGCCTCCGCTGTTCCGGCGAATCCACCAGAAACAGGCCGCCGAAGCTCCACCAGGCCTGGCCGCCCAGATTCGCTTCCGATTCCTGATCCACCAGCAGCACGTGGCGCCCGGCCTCGGTCAATTCGGCGGTGGCGACCAGCCCCGAGAGCCCGGCACCCACCACGATGACATCCGCGCCCACTATCCGGCCTGCCGCTGCGTTCGCACCCATGGGGTCCACCCTTGCGGATGGCGTTCGGGCCCACAAGGGGGCCGGGCGGAATTCGCGGGGTCGAGGGCGGGGAGATCCAACCCTAGCCAGCCCGGCGCCTCGAGGTCTACGGTGGCTCCTATCCACCCCTTGGCTCCGGTCCGGATCAGAGAGGATCCTCCATGAGCAGCAATCGAGCGGTCGCTTACAAGGAAACCGGCAAGGTCGAAGTGAGCGGTCGTGACAGGGTGCAGATCGCCAAGACGGTCAATCCGTCAGCCCTTCCCGTGGGGGATGCACCGAAGGGCTACGCGGAGTTCGGCGCCGGAGTCGCCACCCAGTGCGTGCTCAATCGCCACGATGACATCAAATAGGACCGCCCCGCGGCCTTCGATCAAGGAGGAAACATGGACACTGTCACTCTGGAAGATGCGCGCCGGGTCATTGCCGCCGCGGAGGCCAAGGCAGCGGAGATCGGCCAGCCGATGAACATTGCCGTGGCCGACGCCGGTGGGAACCTGGTCTCGCATGTGCGGATGGACGGGGCTTGGCTGGGCAGCATCGACATCTCGATCAACAAGGCCTTCACATCCCGGGCATTCGACATCCAGACCAAGGACCTGGGCGACAACGCCCAGCCGGGCAATCAGTTCTACGGTATCCACGCCAGCAACCACGGACGGATCATGATCTTCGCCGGCGGCCTTCCGCTTTCCCGCGACGGCCAGGTGGTGGGGTCGATTGGCGTCAGCGGCGGCTCCGGCGAGCAGGACCAGTCCGTGGCCGAGGCTGGAGCGGCCGCGTTGTAGGCGGGGCTGGTTCGGGCGAGGAATTCACAGGGTGCCTCGGCTAGCCTAGGCGGCGGATGGACTGGCGGAGCTGGGGGACTTCGGATGGGCAGATGTCTGAACTGGGGATGATCTACTGGTCGCGGCGGATCACGCTGTGGGCCTTGGTCGCGGCCTTGGCGTGGCTGGCCTATGCAGTGGTCTCGGCGCTCCTGGGTACCGAGCTGCTGCAAGGGATCCGGCAGCTTTTCACGGGCGGCGCCCCCGCGGCGTTACTCCAGGCGGCTTGGCCTGTGCTGGGCTGGATCGGAGCGCCTGTCCTTGTCTTGGTGGCAGTCGCCGTTGCCGTACGCATCCGCCGCTCCCGCGATGTGCGCCGCAGGGATCCGCTGCGCACATTTAACCGGCAGCAACGCCGCGAAGGGCTGGCGCGTGCCGGCGGCCAGTGCGAACTGGAGGTTGGGCCGCACCGCCGTTGCCCCAACCCGGCCACCACCGGCGACCACTTCTTCCCTTGGAAGAAAGGCGGGGCCACCGTGATGACCAATTTCGTGGCGGCCTGCGCAAGCTGCGACCGGCGCAAGGGCACATCGATTCCCTCGCCACAGTCCCGGCAGCAGCTGGAGGAACGGCGGCGCAGCTACTTTCCGGCCGGCGTTCCGGTTCAGGCCGGCGAGCGCAATGAGATTTCCGGCCGCACGCACACAGCTGCCTGGTTGATGGGCTGAGCTACCGCTACTGGCGGTCAGACCGGCGGCCTGGACGTTGGGCGCCCCGTACCCGCTCGCAACCCTGCCGCACTCCGGGTGATAAGGAACACGGATAACGAAGTTGTAACACCGCGTGTCGCTCCCGTAAATTGGATGGTGTTCCTACTATGAAGGTGGGCGCCCGGTCCGCCCGTCGAACCCTGCCGGCGGACCGTAAGATATCGAGCTTTATGTCGAAGGCAGGGGCGGAGGAACCACGTACGGTGCTTGGGGGCACCATGGGGTGAAGTCCTCAGAGGCAGGCCGGCTTCCCGCGGCTATGCCGGCAGGACCGAGTGAACTCTCGCTCGAATCCGACAGCTAACTTCGCAGGCGCATGAGAGGAATACCTGTGAACACCCCTGTCCGCGGTCGTCGCCGTTCCGACACCCGTACGTCTCCCCTTTCCCTGATCTCTCGCGCTTTCGGCGAGCCCGAAGGCCGCCGCCGCGCAGAAGCGCCCGCCGCGGCTCACGCGGTTGCCCGCAAGGCAGGCATTGCGGCCGCAACAGCCGGCATGCTGGCCGTGATTGCCATCCCGGTCGCCCATGCAGGTGGCGCGGACGAGTTGGTTCGCGCCGATCGCGTGTCCAGCAACAGTGCGGTCAGCGTCCAAGCCACCAAGGATGCCGACCTTCGGTTCGACCGGCCCTGGGCCGCCAGCAAGGCCGCCCAGGAAGAGATCAAGGTTGCCGCCGCGTCCGCCGAGAAGAAGAAGGCGGCAGCGGACAAGAAGGCCGCAGCCGATCAGAAGGCCGCAGCGGACAAGAAGGCAAAGGCCCAGGCTGCCGCCAAGAAGAAGGCAGCCGCCATCGCTGCAGCGAAGAAGGCGGACGCAGCCAAGGCCAAGACCGCCGGCTTCGCGACCGGCAGCCTGAAGGCCCCCATTCCACACATGAAACAGACTTCCGGCTTCGGCTACCGCCTGAATCCGATCACCGGCGCGGCCGGCGAACTGCACACCGGCATCGACTACGCGATGGGCTGCGGCACCCCGGTCAACGCTTCCGACGGCGGCAAGGTGGTTGAGGCCGGCTGGCAGGTCGGCGGCGGCGGAAACCGCATTGTGGTCGAGCACCGCGGCGGCTTGAAGACCACCTACAACCACCTGCAGTCCATCGGCGTTTCGCTGGGCCAGAAGGTTGCCCAGGGCGAGCGCATCGGCGAGCTGGGCACCACCGGCAACTCCACCGGCTGCCACCTGCACTTCGAGGTTGTGAAGGACGGCCAGACCGTGGATCCGGCAGGCTGGCTCTAAACCCCACAGCAACGACGGCGGAGCTTCCGCTACCTGACGGCGATGCCCACCCCGGTGAACTGATCACAGGCGGTGGGCATCGCCGTCGCTCGTTTGAGAGTCGCTCGCTTGAGGAGGAGTGCTCAGGCGAAGGACTGCGACGCTTGGTCCAAGGCGGAAACCTCGTCGGCGGTCAGCTGCACATCCGCGGCAGCCATCAGATCCGGCAACTGCTGCGGCGTCCGGGCGCTGGCCAGCGGCGCGGTGATGCCTGGCTTGCTGAGCAGCCAGGCGAGCGCCGCCGTCGTGATGGAGATCCCGCGGGAGGAGGCGACCGTTTCCACGGCGTCCACCACTGCAAAGCCCTTGGCGGTGAGGTAATTCCCCAACATGCCGCCGCGCGCGCTGGCCTCGGCATCGTCGGTGCTGTGGTACTTGCCGGTTAGGAAGCCTGCGGCCAGGGAGAGGTAGGGGAAGACCGAGAGGTTGTGCTCCCGAGCCAACGGCGCATAACCCTGCTCGTAGTCCTTGCGGGCCACCAGGTTGTAGTGCGGCTGCAGCGCCACAGGCAGCGCGAATCCGTTTTGCTGGGCGATGGTGATCCACTCCGCGATCCGCTCCGGGGGCAGGTTGGACAGCCCGATCTGGCGGACTTTGCCCTCCTTGACCAGGGCGTCGAAGGCCGCGGCCGCCTCGATGAGCGGCGTGCCCTCGTCGTCGTAATGGGCGTAGTAAAGGTCTATGTGATCCGTGCCCAGCCGCTGTAGCGAAGCCTCCGCGGCGGCAGCGATGTTCACCGCCGACAGGCCCTGAAGCTCCGGGTGTCCACCGACTTTGGTGGCGATGACCACCGAATCACGGTTCTTCCGCTCGGCCATCCAGCGGCCAATGATGTATTCGGACTCGCCGCCAGTGTTTCCCGGAACCCAGGAGGAGTAGCTGTCCGCGGTGTCTATGAAATTGCCGCCTGCATCGGCGAAGGCATCCAGTACCTGCTGCGAGCCGGGCTCGTCGGAGGTCCAGCCGAAGGTGTTGCCGCCCAAAGCGAGCGGGAAAATCTTGAGGTCCGAAGTGCCGATCAAGCGCATCGAGAGTCCTTTCGAAAGGGAAGGGCGGCGGATCTTCGCCCGCCGCTTCAGCGTTTAAGGATAGTGTGGCGGCTGCCGTTCCGGTCGCGAATGAGAGCGCAGTCACGCGCAAAACTTCACGTTTCTTGGGCCGGCGCCCCAGTCCGGTCGCCAAACCTGCGGTGGATGGCCTCCGGCTCCTTTGTCCGTGCAACCTAGACTTAATCCATGGCTGACTCGCTGACCCCACTGCAGCGCAGCGCCAATATGGCCAAGATCCGCGGCAAAAACACCAAACCAGAGTTGCTGGTCCGGAAGCTGCTGCATGCCAGGGGTTACCGCTACCGCCTGCACGGCAGCGCCGGGAGCCAGAAGCTGCCCGGCAAACCGGATCTGGTGTTCGCGGGGCGCCGCAAGGTCATCTTCGTCAACGGCTGCTTCTGGCATGCCCACGACTGCAGGGTCGGCCAGCATGCACCTAAGTCCAACGCCGAGTTCTGGGATGCCAAACGCTCCCGGACGGCGGCCCGAGACAAGGTCCAGGAGGCGGCGCTGCAGGAGGCCGGCTGGCAGGTCCTCACCGTGTGGGAGTGTGAGTTCAAGAAGGCTGGCGATCTGGCTGCCCTCGAGGATCGGCTGGTGGAGTTTCTGGGTTGAACAGGCTCGTGGACCGGCGGTTGTGACACGATAGTCCCGCGCAATCCCGCACATCCAAGGCCGCGCACCCTAGTACTCGGGAGTTACAGCAGCCGATGCAAGAGCGCCCCGCCCCGATGGTGTCCACCAGGGGCGAGGCGCTTCGTCGTCGTTATTTTCTGCGCTCTCCGCCAGCGGCCGCATCGTGCCCGCCGCCCGTGGGCCGGGCGCCGTCAGGCCGGGCGCCGTCAGGCCGGGCGCCGTCGGCTACCGGGAGCGAACCGGTCATCACCGGTCCGGCGCCACCGACGATGCCAGGTTCCACCGGGCTCGCGGTGGTGGGCTTGATGTCGATAGTGCGGCGCAGCGGCTGTTCCTTGATGAAGAGCACGGCGATCAGCGCCACGACCGCGATGACGGCGGACAGCTGGAAGATCAGGGCCGTGCCGTCTCCGTAGGCCGACCGCATGACCTCTACAGCGGCGGGAGGCAAGGACGCGAAGTCCAGCGTGGCACCGGCACCCTCGCCGGAGACCGGGATGCCGGCCTCCTGCATTCCCGCGGTGGCCAGGGTGTTGACCCGGCCGGCGAGCACGGCGCCGAGCACGGAGACGCCGATGGCGCCGCCGAAGGAGCGGAAGAACGCCACGGAGGCGCTGGCCGCGCCGATGTCCTTGGCCCGCACGGTGTTCTGCACGCCGAGCACCAGGTTCTGCATCAACAGGCCCATGCCCAAGCCGAGCAGCAGCAGGAAGATGCCGGCCAGCCACAGCGACGTTTGATGATCCATCATGCCGGCCAGGCCGGTGCCACCGATCACCAGAATGGCCCCGATGACCAGGAAACGCTTCCATTTGCCGTAGCGGGTGATCAGCTGCCCGGAGACCGTGGCGCCGATCAGGTTGCCGGCCACCATCGGCAGCATCAGCAGGCCGGCCTCGGTCGGCGTCGCACCGCGGGCCACCTGGAAGTACTGGCCGACGAACGTGGCGGAGCCGAACATCGCCACACCCACCGAGAGGGAAGCGATGATGGACAGCGCCGTGGTGCGCTCGGTGATGATCTTCAGCGGGATGATCGGCTGGGCGGCTTTGGACTCCACCCAGACCAACGCGACCAGAAGCACGACGCCGATGCCCACCATCAGTGCGCTGGTTCCGGAGAGCCACTCATAGTGGCCGGGCTGGCCGGCGAAGGAGACCCAGATCAGCAGGATGGACACGCCTGCCGTCAACAGCACGGAGCCGAGCCAGTCGATCTTCACGTGGCGGCGGACGTGGCTCAGCTTCAACGTCTTCTGCAGCATGAACAGCGCGATGACGGCCAGCGGGACGCAGACGAAGAAGGTCCAGCGCCAGCCCAGCGGGCTGTCCACGATGAAACCGCCCAGCAGCGGGCCACCGGCCGTCGCCACGGCCATGACGGCACCCATGTAGCCGGCGTAGCGTCCGCGTTCACGCGGCGGGATGACGGTGCCGATGATGGCTTGGACCAGTGCCGTCAGGCCGCCCATCGCAGTGCCCTGGACCACCCGCGCGGCCAGCAGGGTGGTCATGTCCGGGGCGAACCCAGCCAGCACGGAGCCGGCCACGAAAATCACGATGGATAGCTGGACCAACAGTTTCTTGTTGTACAGGTCGGCGAACTTGCCCCAGATCGGCGTGGTGGCCGCGTTCGCCAGCAGCGCCGCAGTGACCACCCAAGCGAAGTCTGTCTGGGTGCCGTGCAGGTCGGCGATGATGGTGGGCAGCGCGTTGCCCACGATCGTGCTGGATAGCATCGCGGTGAACAGGGCGGCGAGCAGGCCGGTGAGGACCTGCAGGATCTGCTTGTGGCTCATCAGATCGCCGTCGGCGGAGATCCGCTTGGCGGGCGCCTGTTCGGCTTTCGTCCGTTCGGCGGGAGCGTTCTCATGCAGCGTGCGCTCCTTGAGCAGCACCGCTGAGGTCTGGTTTGGTTCGGTGGATTCGTTCAACGAGTCAGACTCCTGCGGGTTCGTAACGGTGGGTTCCCGGCTTCGTTGACAGGATCGAGGTGTGGAGGGCCTCGGCAAGGCGGCCGACGGCGATGATGGCGGCTTGGGCTTCGCCTTCGGACCAGTCCCCGAGCATGCCCTGCATGAGGGCTGCCCGGCGGATCGCCTCGGCCCGCATGCTGGCCTCGCCGGCCGTGGACAGCGAGATCAACGACGCCCTGCCGTCGTCGGGATGTGGTCTCCGCAGCACAAAGCCGGACGCCTCAAGGTCCGCGATGTGCCGGCTCAGGGCCGCCGGACCGATGCCCAGCTTGGCCGCCAACTCCGTGGCACGGAGCTCCCCCGCTTCGCCAATGATGCGCATAACGCCTTGCAGCGCGAAGCCAGGCCCGGACGGATCCGCCATGTGGTGCGTCGCGGCACGCAAGGAACGCTGCAGGGAAAAGACGCTTGCCACTAGTTCCTGGGCGGTTTCGGTTTCAACAGCCACGGCACACCTCATTCTTATACTTGCCTGAAGCAACTATAACTTCCGACTAGTTGTCTTAGCAAACTAAATGAATGGGATCTGGCGCACACCTCGCTGCCTCGAAGAGTCAGCAGGCGGCCTTCTCAGATCCGAGAAGGCCGCCTGCTGATACCTCGACTGGCCTGCGGGACCGGTCTATGCCAGCCCGGCCCTTGGGTCAGCCGTCGAGATGTGTGGGTGCGAACATCTTGAGCAGGGTCTCCACGACGACGACGTTCGGCCCCTCGGCGGCGAAGCTCTCCTCGAGCGCGGTGCGGATGTTCTCCGGCGCTACCCGGCGGGCGGGTACGCCAAAGGACTCAGCCAACGCGACGAAGTCGGGCCGGGCCAGCTCGGTGGCGGTTGCTTTGCCGAAGGCGCCTTCCATGTATTCGCGCAGGATGCCGTAGCCGCCGTCGTCCACAATCAACCATGTCACCGGCAGGTTGTGCTGGCGCACGGTGGCCAGCTCGCTGATCGAGTACATGGCCGAACCGTCACCGGAGACGGCCAGCACGCGGGCCGGCTTTCCCTGGCTGGCCAAGCCGACGCTGCCGCCGATGGCGCCGGGGAAACCGAACCCGAGGCCGCCGGCGCCCTGGGCGGAATGGAACTGGCCCTCGCGCGAGTCCCAGCAACTCCAGGCCCAGTAGGCGGAGATGGTCATGTCCCAGAAGGTCTGCATGGTGTCCGGGACGGCCTCGCGGATGTCCGCCATGAAGGCCCGTTCCTTGGCCAGGTCCTGGCTGTCCAGCCGGGCCTGGACCTTGGCGAGTGTGTCCTTGACCAGCTGTTCGGGCGTCTGGCCGTGCCAGTCCGGCCGGTTCCGCAGCTCCCGAGAGAAGGCGTCGTCGAGCGCGTGCAGTGCCTGTCCGGCGTCGGCGCGGATGCCCAGCGCCGGTCCGTTGGACTCGAGCACGCGGGGTTCGGCGTCGATCTGGATGATCCGGCCGCGTGGCTCCATGGTGAAGTAGTTGCTGGTCACTTCGCCCAGCGACGAGCCCACCACCACGAGGACGTCGGCCTCTTCCAGGACATCCGTGACATGCCGGTCCTCCACCCAGGACTGCAGCGACAGTTCGTGATTCCAGGGGAACGCACCGTTGCCGCCCGGAGAGCAAACCACCGGGGCGTGCAGTTTCTCCGCGATGGAGAGCAGCCACGGTTCGGCCTTGCCCCGCCGGGCGCCGCCGCCGGCGATGATGGCCGGCCGCTTGGCTTCGGTGAGCCAACGCACCGCTTCCTTGACCAGCTCGGTCCGCGGCGGATTGTCGAACGCTTCGGCCAGCGCATCCTCCACCGGCGGCACCATGATGGGGTCCAGCAGAACATTCTGCGGCACTTCCACCCAGACCGGCCCCTGCGGCGAGGAGATGGCCTCGGTCCAGGCATCCTGGATGGCCGACGGAATGCCGGAGGCATGCTGGATCAGCCGCTGACTCTTAGTGACATTTGCGGCCGAAGCCTTCTGGTCGTCGAGTTGGTGCAGCATCCCCTTACGGCGGGCACCGAGACCTTCCAACGGGATCTGGCTGGCGATCACCACCATCGGCACACCCGTGGCGTAGGCCTCCTGCAGCCCGGCCAACGAGGTCAGCGCGCCCGGTCCGGTGGAGAGGAACAGCACGCCAACATCGCCGGTGGCACGGGAGAAGCCGTCGGCAGCAAACGCCGAGTTGTTCTCCACCCGGGAGGAGACGAAGTGCAGCGGAGACCTGGACAAAGCGTCAAACAAGCCCAAGGCGTGCTGCCCCGGGATGCCGAACACCGTCGTCGCACCCAAGGCACTGAGGGTTTCGACGACGAGGTCCCCGCCGTTGCGCACGGCGGGCTTGGCGGGCCCCGCATGGGCAGCGCCTGCGCCGGGAAGCGCCCCGCTCTTCGGCGCCGTCACTCGAAGGACTCCTGCTCCGATGCGATGCCCTGCGGCTGCAACGGCCGCGGAGCCTCCAGCGCTTGCGCGGCGTAACCATTGCGGGAGCCGCCGCCGGCGGCGTTGTCGGCCATCAAAGAGACGAGTTCGTAGGCCACATGACTGCCGGCCACCCCGGTGATTTCGGCGTGATCGTACGCCGGAGCCACTTCCACCACGTCGGCGCCGATGAGGTTCATGCCGCGGAAGCCGCGGATGATCTCCAGCAGTTCGCGGCTGGTCATGCCGCCGGCTTCCGGGGTGCCGGTGCCGGGCGCGTGGGCCGGGTCCAGCACGTCGATGTCAATGGAGACGTAGAGCGGGGTGTTGCCGATCCGGTCGCGCAGCTTGGCCACCACTTCGCGGACGCCCTGGTAGTAGACGTCCGCGCTGGTGACGATGCCGAAGCCGAAGCGGTGGTCGTCGTCGAGGTCCTTCTTGCCGTAGAGCGGTCCCCGGGTGCCCACGTGGCAGATGGATTCGGTATCCAGGATGCCCTCCTCCACCGCGCGGCGGAACGGCGTGCCGTGCGTGTATTCGGCGCCGAAGTAGGTGTCCCAGGTATCCAGGTGCGCATCGAAGTGCAGCATGGCCACCGGGCCGCCGGCGCTCTCGGCGGCCGCCCGCAGCAGCGGCAGGGCAATCGTGTGGTCGCCACCGATCGTGACCAGCTTGGTGCCGGAGGCGGTCAAGTCCAGCGCGTTCTGCTGGATGGTCTCGATGGCCTCGTTGATGTTGAACGGGTTGACGGCCATGTCGCCGGCGTCCGCCACCTGGACCTCTTCGAACGGGCTGAGATCCCAGGCGGGGTTGTACGGGCGCAGCAGCCGCGAGGCCTCGCGCACATGGTTGGCGCCGAAGCGGGCGCCCGGACGGTAGGAAACGCCGGAATCGAAGGGAACACCGACGACGGCGATGTCCGCCTGCTGCACTTGGTCCAAGCGGGGCAGCCGGGCGAAGGTGGCGGCGCCGGCGTAGCGCGGGATCCGGGACGAGTCGATCGGGCCGAGGTGGCCGTTGGCTTCCACACGAAGCTCTTCCATGGTTCTCCTTCGATGCGCGGACGGCACGGGATGTGCGGCGGCGTCCGGCGCGGGGCAAGGTTGCCCTATGTGCAACATCTGTTGCCTGAAATGGTATTTGTGGTGCCGGTAACAGTCAAGGTTGCCGGTCTGGTCCGCTTAGGTCGGTGTGAACGCCCGCGCCAACCACAGATGAGCGTGGAAGTGCACCCACCGATGCGCGCCGACTCGAACTATGCCCCTGCGCAGCGGGGGTCAGCGGGCCGCGGCGGGAACCAAAGTCCACGTGACGATGGCTTCTTCGTCGGTCTCGTTGATCCACGTGTGTGGCTCGCGGCCGGAAAAGGAGATGGTGTCGCCCGCGGCAAGTTCGTAACGTTCGGACGTGAAAACCAACGTGATGCGGCCGGCAATCACGTGGAGGACGTCCACATCGCAATCCACCGCATAGAGGTCTGCTTCGCCACGGCCGCGCGGTGCGATCACGGCGCGGATGATCTGCAGCCGGCGCTCGTGCCGCGCGGTCAGCAGTTCCTCCTTGATGCCTTCGCCGCCCAGGCTGATCCGCGGTCCCTGCCCCGCGCGCGAGAGGTGCGTTTCCGGCATGGAGAAGAGGTCGCCGATCGAAATGGACAGCACCTGGCACAAGGTGACGAGCGACGCGACAGACGGCGAGGTCAGGTCCCGCTCCACCCGGCTGAGGAAGCCCTTGGTGAGCCCCGTTGAGTCCGCCACCTGCTCGATGGTCATGCGCTGCCCTTGGCGGGCTGCACGGATCCGAGACCCGATGGCCACCGGGTCGTTACTGGGTTCGACGGGCAGTGCCTTCACTAAACATCCTTCGGGGGCAAGTGGTGGGAGCAGGTACGCGGCGGCCGGGAAAGACTGGCGCCGCGGCGACCGAAGTCGGCGTGCCACAGACCACAAATAGCTTAACATTCAACACTTGTTGCCTGCTGGGCAAGGACCTGGGTCATTACGCTGGCACCGTGCTCGCGGTCACCGCCATGCCCAACCGCCCGGGCCTATCCACGGCGAGGGCCCGCGAGCCTAAGATCGTGGTGTGGACATCGAGGAAACCATCCTTCCGGGCGTTGGCATCCGTTATGACTTCACCGCCAATTCCGGAGTCAGGTTCGCTCTTGTCATTGACCGCGAAGGCGGGGCCGACCTGTTCACGTTCGACGAGGACGACCCGGACCGGGCGGTCAGCCGCCTACAACTGGAACCGGAAGAGGCGTCACAGCTCGCAGACCTTCTCGGCGCCCCGCGGATAACCCAGCGCTTCGCCCAGCTCTCCAAGGAAATTCCGGGGCTGGAAACCAGACGCATCACGGTTCGACCGGACTCGCCCTACGCGGGCCATCCCCTTGGCGACACCAAGGCCCGAACACGGACGGGCTGTTCCATTGTGGCGGTAATCCGCGGGGAGTCCGTGATCACCGCACCGACTCCGCAGCAGCGCCTGCTGTCCCACGACGTCCTCATCGTCGTGGGCGGAGCCGACGGGCTGTCCGCGGTTGAAGAACTGATCAGTCCACCGCCAACTGGATAGCCGTCCGCCGCCGTGCAGCATCTCTCACTTCTACTGATCGAACTGGGGATACTGTTCGCCGTGCTGTCTGGGCTCGGTCTCCTCGCGCACCGGCTCGGCCTTTCACCGATACCGTTTTACCTGCTGTCCGGGCTGCTCTTCGGCGAGGGCCGGTTACTGCCGGTGAACGCGGCGGGCCCCTTCGTGGAGGCCGGCGCGGAGATCGGCGTCATTCTTTTGCTGCTCCTGCTCGGGCTCGAATTTACGGCAACCGAACTGATGCACAGCCTCCAACGGCACCGAAGCTCAGGCATAGCGGATTTCCTCTTGAACGCTGTCCCCGGATTCCTGTTCGGACTGCTGCTGGGCCTGCCCTGGCAGGCGGCTTTGGCCCTTGCCGGGGTCATCTGGGTCTCGTCTTCGGGCATCATCGCCCGACTGCTGGATGATCTCGGACGCTTGGGGAACAGGGAAACTCCGGCCGTCCTGTCGGTGCTGGTGCTCGAGGACATTGCGATGGCCTTGTACCTGCCGATGCTGGTGGTTTTCCTTTCCGGCGGCGGGGCCTGGCAGGCAGCTGGCGGCGTTGCCCTGGCGCTTGGCGCGGTGTCCCTTATCCTGGCCGCGGCGCACAAGGCGGGGCATCGGGTGGGGCGCCTGCTCTCCCACCCGCAGGACGAACAGGTCATGCTGCGGCTGCTGGGCATTGCGCTGGTGGTGGCAGGCATCGCCGAAGGAGTAGGAGCCGGAGCGGCCGTCGGTTCCTTCTTGGTCGGTATTGCGATTCCACAGAGTTTCGCGGACCGCGCACGGCAGATCCTCAGCCCCTTGCGTGACCTCTTCGCGGCGTTTTTCTTCCTGACCTTTGGGCTGTCGATCAGTCTGGCCGATGTCTTGCCGATCCTGCCTGCGGTGCTGCTGCTGGCGGTTATCACCACCGCCACCAAGATGGGCACCGGCTGGTATGCGGCCGGGAAGGAGGGAGTCCAGCTCCGCGGACGGCTACGGGCGGGGACAGCCCTGACCACCCGTGGCGAGTTTTCCGTCATCATAGCCGGGCTGGCGGTTTCAGCCGGCTACACGGCGGTCGGTCCCTTCGCCGCTGCCTATGTTCTGATTCTGGCCGTGGCCGGCCCCGTCCTCACCCGATTCATTGACAGCTGGACCGACCCGAGCCGGCGCAAACGCCCGCATTAGGATCCCGAGGCCGTCGCCACGCGCTAACAGGCAGCGCTCCCCGACCGGCTACAATGGAGGTTGCGAAGGGGAGTAGCTCCACCGCCGCGCGGCGACGCGCACGGGCGTGGAGGCCTGTCGACATACTGGCCAGCATGAGCGGCCCGGCAGTCCACCTGGGCGCACGAAAAGGCATGACCTGATCCTGCGCATAGGCGAGCGAGACCTTCGGTCAGTTGATTGTTAACTGACCGGAGATCATCGAACCGTCTCCGGTCCGACTCAGGAGCAGCGTGACAACGAGCCCCGATCCAGCCGGCCCCCACTCCCTGGACCCCCACTCCGACGGCCAAGCACCGCCGTCGAAATCCGACATCAGGCTATGGCGCCGCTATTTAGCCGACGAACGTGCCGAAGCCGCCATTTACCGTGACTTGGCCCAGCGCCGCGACGGCGAGGAGCGCGAGATCCTGCTGGCCCTGGCCGACGCGGAAGGCCGGCACGAAAAGCACTGGCGCGATCTGCTGGGCGACCACGGCCACCAGCGGCTCCGTCCGTCCTTCCGCCGCACCGTGCTGCGTTTCCTGGCCCGCCGCTTCGGCTCGGTGTTCGTGTTGGCCCTGGCGCAGCGGGCCGAAAGTCGCTCCCCCTACGCCACCGAACCCGCGGCTACCGAGGCCATGGCCGCCGACGAGCTGATCCATGAAGAGGTCATCCGCGGCCTGGCCACCCGCGGCCGGGCACGGCTCTCCGGCAACTTCCGCGCCGCGGTCTTCGGCGCCAACGACGGCCTGGTCTCCAACCTGGCGTTGATCATGGGCATCGGTGCCACCGGCGTTTCGAGCGGGTTCATCCTGTTCAGCGGCTTCGCCGGACTGCTGGCCGGTGCGCTCTCCATGGGTGCCGGCGAATACGTGTCAGTCCGGTCCCAGCGGGAACTGCTCTCCGCCACCCGGCCCACCCAGATCACGCTGCGGGCGGCACCGGACCTGGACCTGAAGGCCAATGAACTGGTGCTGGTGTACCGCGCCCGCGGCATGACCCTGGAAGCAGCCGAGCACCGCGCCGCCGAACGAATGGGCTACCTGGACTGCGACTGCGATCCCAGCCTGTCGCTGCAAGAGCCAGAAACCTACGTGAACGACTATCAGGAGATCGGCACCGGCTGGAATGCCGCCGTGTCCAGCTTCCTGTTCTTCTCCTCCGGCGCGCTGATCCCCATCCTGCCGTACATCTTCGGCCTGCAGGGCACCGCAGCCGTGGTGGTCGCGCTGATACTGGTCGGCCTGGCACTCCTGGTGACCGGCGGCATCGTCGGACTGCTCTCCGGCGCGTCACCGGTCAAGCGTGCCCTGCGACAGCTGGCGATCGGCTTCGGCGCGGCGCTGGCCACCTACCTGTTGGGCTCATTGTTCGGCACCGGCGCAGCCTGACCCCCGGCCTGCTGGTCAGTTCATCCCCCGGCCATCTGGCAGACACCTACCGTTTGTCCCGAGGCTTGGTTACTCTGAGGCAAGCGGGGCAACGATGCTCCCGCTGTCCGCCATGCGAGGGGGACCATGAGCTGGCCGCCGACCGACGGCCCGAGCGAGGCGCCGGGTCCTAATCGGCGCGTGCCCAGCTCACGGACCGGTCGGGTGCCGCAGTGGGCCCTGACCGAGTATGACGGACACCAGCGGTCTGATGACGCCACGGAACAGCCAGATGTCTGGGTCAACCCGACCGCGCGGCAGGGCCCGCTTCCGTGGCACCAGCCCGTCCTTCCGCTGCCATCGGCGCGGCACGCCTCGGTCGCTCGGCCGGAGCTGAAGCCCACAGGCGGTCCGTCACCGTTCGGCAAGTTGATCCTGCTTGCCGCCATCGCGGCCCTGGTGGCCTGGGCCTTCATCTGGCTGGCTCAGCCGCGGCTCGCGTCGGCGGTGCAATCCAGCGGGACGGCTCACGGCGCCCCGTTCGACGGCGGATCCACGGCCGAAGGCCTGGGCCACGGCGGGTTTCCGCCGTCGGGCGTCGACATCGCGGAGTCGCCGCTGGGCGTTCCCGCGCCGCTGTACGCGGAGAGCAATTCGTATCGCTTCCTCGCCTCGCCGTCCACAGGGCAGGACTACATCGCCTACGACCCGTGCCGGCCGATCCGTTACGTGGTCCGAGCGGCGGGCTCCCCCGCGGGCGGCGCGGACCTGGTCCATCAGGCGGTGCAACGTGTCTCCGATGCCACCGGCCTGCAGTTCATCTACGAAGGCACCACCACCGAGAAGCCCACCGAGCGACGCCCGTCCTACCAGCCCGACCGCTACGGCGAGCGCTGGGCCCCGGTGCTGATTGCCTGGTCCGATCCCGAGCACAGCCCCGCGCTGGCCGGCCCGACCATTGGCCTGGGCGGCAGCGGCTGGGCCTCGCGGGGCGGGGTGTCCGCGTACGTCTCCGGCCAGATAGAACTGGACACCCCGCAATTCCGCCAGCTGCTCGGTGCCCCCGCTGGCAAAGATTCCGCCCGGGCCATCATCATGCACGAACTGGGCCACCTGATCGGCTTGGACCACGTGGATGACCCCAACCAGCTGATGTATGCGCAGGCCTCCCATGACATCCTGGAATTTGCCGACGGGGATCTCTCCGGCCTGTCCTTGCTGGGTCAGGGCGAGTGCGTTCCCGAGCTATAAGACGTCGCTACAGGACGTCCAGGGCCTGATCCACGGTATCTACGAGATGCACGGAGTTCTCCATGTCGCGCCCGCGGGCCAGCGCCTGCAGCAGCGGCCAGGCCGGCAGCTCCTCGGTCCAGTATTTCCGCCCCACTAGCACCATCGGCGAGAGCGCTTCCGGCGTGGCGTAGTAGTTTTCGCAGGCGTCCTGGAATATCTCCTGCACCGTGCCGCCGGATCCATGCTGCGCAGGGCGTCGGTGCGCGCCGTGAGGTCCACCGATTGAAAGTGCCAGCCGTTCATCGACGGCTGGCTAACGGCCTGCTGCCTGCCGGCGCGGAGTTTTCCGGCCTGCTGCAGTTGGGCGTGCCGTCCGCCGCCCGGCCGCTGTTCGGTCTCCTGCCAAGCGCCGCGCGGTGCCCGGGCAATCATCCGGTCGAAGTGCTCCAGCGACTCGATCTCGACGATGCGGGGTTCTTTATGTAATGCAGCTGATGCGCCCATCGAGCAAGCATAGCCACCGGGCACGGGCTCCCCGCGCTGCCCGGGCTGGCTCCGCGCCGCGAGACGGACACTCCAAGCGTGCCGCCGCTGCCGGAGCGGCGGCACGCTACCGGACGGGTGCTACCGGTGGCCGGCTTCGGCTCCGCGCAGATCCGTATTCGCCGGATGGTTGCCTTCGGTCTCGGCGGTGATCATCACGTTCCCTTCCGATATTGCCTCCGGCATGACATCCGGTTCCAGCGTCGTGGCCAGCGGCTTTTCCACCACGAACAGGCAGAGCACGGTGGCGGCCACGGCCAGCGGGACCATGTAGAGGAACAACGGCATCAAGGCCTCGTTGTAGGACGCGACGATGACGTCGTGCACGGGTGCCGGGAGGTGCTCCACCATGTCCGGAGTCAGCGAGTTGCCGCCGCCCGTGGCTGCGACCGCGGCGGACGGCAGCCTGTCGGTCAGCAGATCCACCAGGCGGTGGGCGAACAGGCTGCCCACGACGGCCGACCCAAGCGTGGCGCCGATTTGGCGGAAGAAGTTGTTCGCCGCCGTCGCCGTTCCCACCTGCCGCAGCGGGAAGGAGTTCTGCACGATGAGCACCAGGATCTGCATGTTCAGGCCGAGACCAAGACCAAGCAGGCCCAGGTAGGCGCAGAGCACCCAGACACCGGTATCCGCGTGAACAAAGCTCATCAGCAGCAGGGCGACGGCTACGATGGCGGAGCCGACGACCGGCATCCACTTGTAGCGGCCGGTCTTAGACACCAGGACGCCGGAGATCAAGGATGAAGCCAGCAGCGCCGCCATCATCGGGATCATGAGCAGGCCCGCCGCGGTCGCGGATACCCCGGTCGCCATCTGGAAATAGGTGGGCATGTAGCCGAGCGCGCCGAACATGGCCACGGAAACCAGCAGGCCCGCGATGGTGGTCATGATGAAGTTGCGGTCGCGGAACATGGACATGGGAATGATGGGTTCGGCCGTCTTCCGCTCCACCAGCACAAACCCGACGGCGGCCAGCACGGTTCCGGCGATCAGCCCGATAATCATGGGATCCGACCAAGCGTAGGTGCTGCCGCCCCAGCTGCTCACCAAGACCAGCCCTGTAGTTGCAGCCGCCATCAGCAGCATGCCCCAGAAATCCAGCGTCGGCCGCACTGTGACCGGCCGCGACTTCAGGAAGAACAGCGCGCCAACCAGTGCCAAGGCGCCCACGGGGAGATTTATCCAGAAAGCCCAGCGCCAGCCTGGCCCCTCGGTGAACCAGCCGCCCAGCAGCGGGCCCACCACGGAGGCGAGCGCGAAGACGCCACCCATCGCTCCCATGTACTTGCCGCGCTCCCGGGCGGGAACCACGTCGGCGATGATGGCCTGCGACAGGATCATCAACCCGCCGCCTCCCAGGCCTTGAACCACCCGGGAGGCGATCAGCCAGCCCATGTCCGGTGCCAGGGCACCGATCACCGAACCGATCAGGAACACGATGATCGCGCCGACCAGCAGATACTTGCGGCCAATCTGGTCGCCCAGCTTGCCGTAGATGGGCATCATGATAGTGGCCGCCAGAATGTAGGCGGTGATCACCCAGAGCATCAGGTTGGCGCCGTTTAATTCGCCCACGATGGTGGGTAGGGCGGTCGCCAGGATGGTCTGGTTCAGGGCGGCCAGCAACATGGCCATCATCAACGCTGCGATCACCAGCAGCAGGTTGCCATGGCTGTGGCCATGCTGACCCGACTGCAACGGTTTGGATGCCGCGGGGCGCTGTTGCGCCTGCAGGCTCTCGTTCTTCATTCGGATTCCTTCAGGACTGCGCGCAGCAGGGCCAAGCTGTGCTCGAGCGCCTCGGTCTGCGATTCCAGGGTGGGTTGGGACATGGTTTTTTGCATGGCAAAGCGGAGTGCTGTGCCCGCCGTCATGACGAGCATGCGTGCAGCGTCTTCGGGGGTGTATTGCCCGCCGATGGGGTGTGCGGCCAGAATCCGTTCAGCGTCCGCGAGTCGGTCGGACCCCGCGAGCAGTTCGGAGACGGCCTTGGTAACCAACTGCTCCACCTTGACCACGTATTGGACGCGGCGGTGCAGCAGGTGCGGGTACTTCTGCATGATTCTGTGGCGGATCGCATCGTCTCCGCCTTGGATAGAACGGGTGACCGCCAGCATCAGCTTGCCGACTTCGTCCAGCAGGTTGGCGTCGACGTCGAATCCGGACAGCATGGCCTCGTCGAGCACCGGCTCGCGCAGGCCGAGCACCGCGTCTTCCTTGCACGGAAAGTAGTTGAAAAACGTGCGCGGGGAAACCCCGGCGGCGTCGGCTACCCCGTCCACCGTGACGCTCTCAATTCCGTCTTGCAGCGCGACCTCGGCCGCGGCATCATGCAGCGCGGCCCAGCACTCGGCGCGCTTACGCTCACGCAAGGAATTTAGTTGACTCACCGAACCAGTGTGCCAGCGCCCAAAAACATTCACAAGTGCAAACTTGCACTCCTGCAAAAACTTAGACGAACATCACACCCGCAGGGCGGTGGTCGGCGCCTATCACGGGGCCGATTTCATAAGCACGCATCGCCGAGCGATGAAGGAGCGAGATGTCTCAGTGGGATGGGTAGTTTCCATAAGCGCGCATCGTCGAGCGAGGAACGAGCGAGATGTCTAAGCGCGTTGGAAATTACCCATCCCACAGCCGAAAACTACCGCAACACCACAGTCCGGTTCCCGTGCAAAATAACCCGTCCCTCGCAGTGCCACTTGACCGCATTCGTCAGCGCCTTGCACTCCGTATCGCGGCCGGCGGCCACCAGGTCCTCGGGGCCGAAAGTATGGTCCACCTCCACCGTCTGCTGGGCGATGATTGGCCCCTCGTCGAGTTCGGCGTTGACGTAGTGGGCGGTGGCGCCGACGGTTTTGACACCCTTTTCATACGCCTGGTGGTACGGTTTGGCACCCTTGAAGCTCGGCAGGAACGAATGATGGATGTTGATGGTGCGCCCGGTCAGTTCCCGGCTGAGGTGGTCGCTGAGCACCTGCATGTAGCGGGCCAGCACCACCAGCTCCACGTCGTGCGCGTCGATCAGCTCCAGCAGTTCGGCTTCGGCGGCAGGTTTTGTTTCCGGCGTGACCGGCACATGGTGGTACGGGATGTTGTGCCATTCCACCAGCCCCTTGTGGTCCAGGTGGTTGGAGACGACGGCGACGATCTCCACCGGCAACTCCCCCATCCGGGAGCGGAACAGCAGATCGTTCAGGCAGTGCCCGAACTTGGACACCATCACCAGCACCCGCCGCTTGCGGCCCTTCGGTTCCAGCTGCCAGGCCATGCCGTACTGTTCGGCCAGCGGCGCAAACGCCGCGCGCAACTCCTCGGTGGATGTGCCCCCGCCCCTCTGCCCGGCGAAGTCCGTGCGCATGAAGAAATGCCCGGACCGCCGGTCGTCGAACTGGGTGAGCTCCTGGATGGTCTGCCCATACTCCACCAGGAAGCCGGAGACAGCATGCACCAGGCCCAGCCGCTCCAGGCAGTCAAGCGTCAGGATGTGCTCATTGTGGATCGACATGGTGTTCCCGTTCTCGTTCAGCATTCAACGACGTTCACGGCCAGCCCGCCGCGGGACGTCTCCTTATATTTAGCCTTCATGTCCGCCCCGGTATCGCGCATGGTCTTGATCGCCATGTCCAGGGATACCCGGTGGTCACCGTCGCCGGCCAGCGCCAGCCGCGCGGCGTTGATGGCCTTCACGCTGGCAATGGCATTTCGCTCGATGCAGGGAATCTGCACCAGCCCGCCCACCGGATCGCAGGTGAGGCCCAAGTTGTGCTCAATGCCCACCTCGGCGGCATTCTCCACCTGCTCGGGTGTCCCGCCCAGCACCGCGCAGAGGGCACCGGCGGCCATCGAACAGGCCGAACCGACCTCGCCCTGACAGCCGACTTCGGCCCCGGAGATCGAGGCGTTGGTCTTGAACAGGATGCCGATGGCGGCCGCGGTGAGCAAGAAGTCCACCACCGCATCGTCGTCAGCGCCGGGCACGAACCTCGTGAAGTAGTGCAGCACTGCGGGCAGGATTCCGGCCGCCCCGTTGGTGGGTGCGGTGACAATCCGGCCGCCGGAGGCGTTCTCCTCGTTGACCGCGAGCGCGTACAGGTTCACCCATTCCATCGCCCACAGCGGGTCCGCATCCCGCGTGCCTTCCGCGGCACGCGCCGCCTCCGCGGCGCGCAGCCTCCGCCGCAGTCCGGGAGCACGACGGCGGACCAGCAGTGAGCCGGGCAGCCTCTCCTCGGTGCGGGTGCAGCCGTTTTCGACGCACTCCTGCATCACGGCCCAGATTCGCAGCAGCGCGGCCCGTAGTTCTGCCTCGCTGCGCCAGGTGAGTTCGTTGGCCAGCATCACGCCGGCGATAGACGTCCCGGCCTCGCGGCAGCGGGTCAGCAGTTCGGCGCCGCTGCTGAACGGATACGGGATCTGTCCGTTGTCCGCCGCCGCAGCACTGACCGCTTGCTCGGCTTCCTCGGCCGGCACCACAAACCCGCCGCCCACCGAATAAAAGGAGGATTCGCGCAGCGGCGAGCCACCGGCGTCGTACGCGGTGAAGGTCATCCCATTCGGGTGGGCCGGCAGCGAGCGGCGGCGGTGCAGCACCACGTCCGCCGCCCGGTCAAACTCCACCGGATGTGTGCCGGCCAATTGCAGCTTCCGGCCCGCGGCAGCTTCCTCCACCTGGGCATCCGCCGCGTCCGGGTCCACGGATTCCGGGTCCTCGCCTTGCAGACCCAGGACCACCGCCTTGTCCGAGCCATGGCCGATGCCGGTGGCACCGAGCGAGCCGAACAGCTCCGCCTTAACCCGGGCCACCGACTCCAGCAGCGCGTCCTCGGCCAGCGACTCGGCGAACTGCCGGGCGGCCCGCATCGGACCGACCGTGTGCGACGACGACGGTCCGATGCCGATCGAGAACAGGTCCAGCGCGCTCAGTGCCATCTCAATCAACCTCGGGCGCAGCGAACTCCGTCATGGCGTCCAGCAGCCAGCGGGCGGTGAAGTCGGCGAACGACGCCCGCGGCATGATCCGGTACACCTGGCCGCCGTCAGGCTCGGCGGTCTGCCACAGCAGCACCGGCACCGTGGCCAACTGCGTGGTGACCGCCGTGCCGGGACCGAAGACCCGGGGATGCAGGTCCGCATGGCAGCCCTTTTCCAGCACCAGCCGGGCCGACGGTCCGGACAGCTCCAGCGTGGTGCGGTTGGCGGAGAGATCGACGACGGCGCCCGGCTCACCGCCGAGCGCGGCAGCCAGGTCCGCGCCGGCTGCCGAGCCATCCGGGGCGACCAACAGGTACTCGTCCGGCCCCAGCCAGAGCACCGCGGTGCCCTCCGGTTCGCCGGTGACCTGGCCAACCTTGGTGGGCAACGGCACTCCGGCTGCTGCCTCCAACGAGGCAGCGGCGGCCGAACCTGGCTCGGCGCGCAGGCCCACCATGGTCAGGAACGGGACTTCGCGCAGCGCCACGCCGCGCTCCCCCGCCACCTCGCCGCCGCGAATGGCTTCCGCCATGTGGGCCAGCGGGCTGCTCCGCAGGTGGACCGGCTGGCCGGACCGCGTCACGTTGTGTTCGGACTGTTCCATCAGCTGCTCAGCCATCTCGGCGGCTTCCTTCCGGGTCGAAGAGTACGGTGTCTGCCACGGTGACCTCCACCAGCTTGCCGTCCAGCGGGGCCAGCAGGGTTTCGCCGATGCGGTCGCGGCCGTTTTTGATCAGCGCCAGGCCGAAGGTGCGGCCCAGTGCCACGCTGCGGTAGCTGGAGGTCACGTGGCCCTCCATCGGCACCGGAGCCTCGGCCGGGGCGACCCGGGTGCCCTGCTTGACCAGCTGCGAGCCCTCGGGCAGCAGCACGTCATGGTCCACCGGGAGTACACCGACCAATTGTTTGCGGTCGGCGCGCACGTTGTCGGCCCGGCTGTAGGAGCGATTGCCCACAAAGTCCTTGGCCTTGGAGACAATCCACTCCATGCCGGCGTCCTGCGGGGTCACGGTGCCATCGGTGTCTTGGCCCACGATGATGAAGCCCTTTTCGGCGCGCAACACGTGCATGGTTTCGGTCCCGTAGGGGGTGATGCCGAACTCGGCGCCGGCCTCGGCCACCGACTCCCACACGACCCGTCCGTACCAGGCGTCCACGTTGATTTCGAAGGCCAGTTCGCCGGAGAAAGAGATGCGGCAGATCCGCGCCGGGATGCCGTTGGCCAGCGTGACGTCGCGGAAGTCCATGAACGCGAACGCCTCGTTGGAGACATCCAGGTCCGGCGCCAACTTGGCCACCACCGCCCGCGACTTCGGCCCGACAACGGCCACGGTCGCGAATTGCTCGGTGACCGAGGTGCAGACCACGTCCAGTTCCGGCCACTCGGTCTGCAGCCATTCTTCGAACCAGTCCAGCACTTTCGCCGCACCGCCGGTGGTGGTGGTCAGCAGGAACCGGTCCTCCGCCAGGCGCATCACGGTGCCGTCGTCGAAGATCATCCCGTCCGGCGTGCACATCACGCCGTAGCGGCATTTGCCCACCTTCAGCTTGGTGTAGCCGTTGGTGTAGATGCGGTTCAGGAATTCGGCCGCGTCCTTGCCGCGGACCTCGATCTTGCCCAGCGTGGTGGCGTCCATGAAGCCCACCGAGGAGCGCACCGCGGCACATTCGCGCAGCACGGCAGTCTCCATGTCCTCGCCAGCCTTCGGGAAGAACCAGGGCCGCTTCCACTGGCCCACGTCCTCGAACTCCGCCCCGCTGGCCAGATGCCACTCGTGCATCGGGGTCAGCCTGGCCGGATCGAACAGCTCGCCGCGCTTGCGGCCGGCGAGCGCCGCGAAGGCCACCGGGGTGTACGGCGCGCGGTACGTAGTGGTGCCGATCGAGCCGATGTCTCCGCTCTTGAGCGCATGCCCGATCACGCCGATCACGTTCACGCCGGAGGTCTTGCCCTGTTCGTCGCCGGTGGAGATGGAGGTGTATCGCTTGACGTGCTCCACGCTGCGCATGCCGGCTCCGGTGGCCCGCAGCACGTCGGCCACGGTCTGGTCCCGGTGCAGGTCCACGAAATGGCTGCGCCAATCCGCGTCGGCACCGTCCTGGACCGCGGCCGGCACCAGCCACAGCTGGCGGACTTCACCCGCTGCCGTCTTCCGGTCTTCCGCGGAAAGAACGACGGCGGCGCCCGGCTCTGCGTGATGCGTCGCCTCCGCCCCGTCTGCCGGGAAGCCGGCGGCCAGTGCTGCCGCACGGCCCGCGGCCGCACCTTCCTGGACGCAGTGCGCGGTGTCGTAGGTGCCGTTCAGCGCTCCGGCTACCTGCTGGCCTGCCACCGGAGCGACCGGGACAAACGCGGCAAGATCCTCGTCCCAACGGGACTTGCCCTGGCGCTGGCTGTGCAGGTGGATGGTCGGAGTCCAGCCGCCCGAGACGGCCAGTAGATCGCACTCGATCCGCCGGGTAGCGCCGGCGGGGCCACCGCCGTCGTCAATTGCACTCACCGTGACGGCCGAGAGCCGGCCGTCGGGGCCGGCCTCCGTGCCCACCACGGCGGAACCGGTGATGACCTCGACGCCGGCGTCGCGGGCCGCCGCCGCCTTGGCGGACAGCTCGGCGCGGGCGTCCACCACGGCGGCGACAGCGATGCCCGCGGCCCGCAGGTCCGCCACGGCGTCGTACACGCTGTCGTTGGTGGTGAAGAAGACCGATGCGCGGCCCGGGGCCACGGCGTAGCGGTTGAGGTAGCTGCGCACCGCGCCGGCCAGCATGATGCCTGGTCGGTCGTTGTTGGCGAAGGTGACCGGCCGCTCCAGGGCTCCCGGTGCGAGCACAATCTGCTGGGCCCGGATGTGCCAGAGCCGGCTGCGCGAGACACCTTCCGGAGCGTCGCTCAGGTGGTCGGTGCGGCGCTGGCTGGCCAGCAGGTAGTTGGAGTCGTAGCTGCCGAAGGCCACGGTGCGGCGCAGCAGCGTGCAGTCCTCGGCCGCGGCGAGTTCGGCCAGTACCTCCGCAGCCCACTCGGCTGCCGGCTTGCCCTCGATCAGCTGGCCGGGGGCGGACAGCAGCGAGCCGCCGAATTCGGTGTCCTGCTCAATCAGGATCACCCGGGCGCCGCCGCGGACTGCTTCGTGGGCGGCCGCCAGGCCGGCCGGGCCGGAACCGACGATCACCACGTCGGCGTGGACGTATTTCTTGTCGTAGCGGGCGGTGTCGTCGCGCGGATCCAGCGTGCCCAGCCCGGACAGGTAGCGGGCCTGCAGGCCGTCACGCAGTTCCACGGTGGTGGCGGTCAGCATGGACTCGTCCACCGGGTTGGCCGGCCCGGAGGCGGACACATGGATCAGCGCGTTGGCTTCTTCCACGCCGGCGCTCATGATGCCGCGCGGGCGGTCCAGGTACATGGAGTTCCCGCAGCGGATCACCCCGTTGGCCAGCAGCGCGCTGGCCACGGTGTCGCCCCGGTAGCCGGTGTAGGCAGTGCCGTCCACGGTGAAGCTCAGCTGGGTTCCGCGGTCGATGCGACCGCCGTCGGCCAGGCGGTGGGTCTGGGTGGTGCTCACTTCGCGGCTCCTTCCGGTGCGGTTGCGGTTGCCGGGGCGGCGAGCGCGGCCAGGTCAGGCTGCGGTTCGCCGGCCTTGTAGACGGCCTTGATTTCGTAGCTGACGGTGTCCCGGATGGCGTTGAACCAGCGCCGGCAGCCGCCGGCGTGGGACCACCGCTCGGCGAAGAGGCCCTTGCGGTTCTCCCGGTAGAACAGGTACTGGGCCCATTCCCGGTCGCTCAGCGCGTGCGGGTCGGCAGGGTAGGCCACATGGGCCTGGCCGCCGTAGTGGTATTCGGTTTCGTCGCGTGGCCCGCAGTAGGGGCATTCGATCAGGATCATCGAGGAAGTCCTTCCTAGTGGGCCACGGCAGCGGCGCCGTGCTCGTCGATCAGGTGGCCGGTTTCGAAGCGCTCCAGCGCGAACGGTGCGTTCAGCGGATGCGCTTCTCCGGTGGCGATGGTGTGGGCGAAGGTATAGCCGGCGCCCGGGGTGCCCTTGAAGCCGCCCGTGCCCCAGCCGCAGTTGACGAACATGCCGTCCACTGGTGTCGGGCCGATGATGGGCGAGGCATCCAGGGTGGTGTCCACGATGCCGCCCCAGGTGCGCAGCAGGTGTGCGCGGGCAAAGATCGGGAACAGTTCGACGGCGGCGGCCATCTGTTCCTCGATGACGTGGAAGGCGCCACGCTGGCCGTACCCGTTGTAGCTGTCGATGCCCGCGCCCATCACCAGTTCGCCCTTGTGCGCCTGCGAGACGTAGACGTGGACATGGTTGGACATCACCACGGTGGGGTGCACCGGCTCGAAAAGCTCGGAGACCAGGGCCTGCAGCGGATGCGACTGAATCGGCAGCCGGAAGCCGGCCAGTTCCGCCAGCACCGAACTGTGCCCGGCGGCCGCGAGCCCCACCTTGTCCGTCAGGATCCGGCCGCGGGTGGTTTCGACGCCGGTCACGCGGTCGCCGTCCTTGAGGAAGCCGGTGACCTCGCAGTTTTGGATGATGTCCACGCCCATCTCGTCGCACTTGCGGGCGAAGGCCCAGGCCACATGGTCGTGCTTGGCGATGCCGGCGCGCGGCTGGTAGGTGGCACCCATGACCGGATAGCGGATGTCATCGCCGATGTTGACGATCGGGCAGACCTCTTTGACCTGCTCGGGCGTCAGCCATTCGGCATCCACTCCGTTGAGCTTGTTGGCCTCCACCCGGCGGACGGATTCGCGGACGTCGCCCAGCGTGTGCGCCAGGTTCAGCACGCCGCGCTGGCTGAACAGGAAGTCGTATTCGAGCTCCTCCGGCAGTTGCTCCCAGAGCTTGAGCGAGTGCTCGTAGATGGCCGCCGACTCGTCCCACAGGTAGTTGGAGCGGATGATCGTGGTGTTGCGGGCCATGTTGCCGCCGGCAAGCCAGCCGCGTTCCAGGATGGCGATGTTGGTCATGCCGTGGTTCTTGGCCAGGAAGTAGGCGGTGGCCAGCCCATGGCCGCCGCCGCCAACAATGACGGCGTCGTAGGACGATTTCGGCTCCGGATTCCGCCACAGGAAATCGGGATGCTCGGGCAGCAGATCGGCCATTATGCGGCTCCGTTCGGCTCGGCGTTCAGGGTGGGGTACAGCGGGAACTTCTCCGCCAGCACGGTGACGCGGCTGCGAAGTTCGGCCAGCAGGTCCGCGGCAGGATCGCGGCTCAGTGCGGTGGCGATGATGTCGGCGACCTCGGTGAATTCGGTCGAGCCGAAGCCTCGGGTGGCCAGCGCCGGGGTACCGATGCGCAGGCCGGACGAGACCATCGGCGGGCGCGGATCGAAGGGCACGGCGTTGCGATTCACCGTGATGCCGATCGAGTGCAGCCGGTCCTCGGCCTGCTGGCCGTCCAGTTCCGAGTGGCGCAGGTCCACCAGGACCAGATGCACGTCGGTGCCGCCGCTGACCAGGCTGATGCCGGCTGCGGCAACGTCGTCTGTCAGCAGCCGCTTGGCCAGCAACTGCGAGCCTTCCAGCGTCCGGCGCTGCCGGTCGGCGAACTCGTCGGAGGCGGCGAATTTGAAGGCCACGGCCTTGGCCGCCACGACGTGCTCCAGCGGGCCGCCCTGCTGGCCGGGGAACACCGCCGAATTGATCTTCTTGGCCAGCTCCTGCTTCGAGAGGATGACTCCCCCGCGCGGGCCGCCCAGCGTCTTGTGCGTGGTGGTGGTGACCACGTCGGCGAAGGGCACCGGGTTCGGGTGCAGTCCGGCGGCGACGAGCCCGGCGAAGTGCGCCATGTCCACCATCAGGTAGGCGCCAACCTTGTCCGCAATGCGGCGGAACTCGGCGAAATCCAACTGCCGGGTGTAAGCGGACCAGCCGGCCACGATCAGCTTCGGTTCGTGCTCGACGGCGAGCCGCTCTACTTCCGCCATGTCGATCCGGTGGTCGGTCTCGGACACTCCGTAGGAGACCACGTTGTAGAGCTTGCCGGAGAAGTTGATCTTCATGCCGTGGGTCAGGTGGCCGCCGTGCGCCAGGTTGAGGCCCAGGATGGTGTCGCCGGGCGTCAGCAAGGCGAACATCGCCGCCGCGTTGGCCTGGGCACCGGAGTGCGGCTGGACGTTGGCGGCCTCTGCTCCGAAAAGTTCCTTCACCCGGTCGATGGCCAGCTGCTCAATCACGTCGACGTGCTCGCAGCCGCCGTAGTAGCGCCGGCCCGGATAGCCCTCGGCGTACTTGTTAGTCAGCACCGATCCTTGGGCTTCCATCACGGCCTGGGGCGCGAAGTTCTCCGACGCGATCATCTCCAGCGTGGACTGCTGGCGTTCCAGCTCGCGGCCAATGGCTGCGGCAACCTCGGGATCCGCGGCCGCCAAGGTGGCGGAAAGGGTGTTCACCATCCGATAACTCCTTTGAACAAACTGATCCATCACGACTAATGTGTGACTGATATATCAGAACTGGTTGCAATAGTATGATGGACATCACAACGAGTCAAGAGGTTGGTCCAGCAGCCATCCTCTACCGCCCCGCCCGACCATCCGTGGCCCCCAGCCCAGCAAGGAGCACCATGAGCGTCACCGCCGAATCCGATGCCGGCACCGAGTCCCTGTCGCTGGCGGAGCAGGCCTACCGAGCCCTGCGGGACAAGCTGATCATGCTGGACATCCGGCCCGGCGCCCCGATCAACGACGGCCAGCTGGCGGCCCAACTGGGCTTCGGCCGGACTCCCGTGCGCGAGGCCCTGAAGAAACTGGAGATCGACCACCTGGTCATCTCCTATCCGCGCCGCGGCACCTTCGCCACCATCGTGGACATCACCGAACTGGCCGCGGTATCGGAGCTGCGCCGCGTGCTGGAACCCCTCGCCGCCCGCAAGGCCGCGGAATCCGCCGGCGCCACCATGCGCACGGAACTCTCGGAGCTAGCCCGGGAGATCGAGAAGCTCGACGACGACCGGCCGGAAAAGCATGACCTGATGCGCTACGACCTCAGCGTGCACCGGGCCATCTACCGCGCCGCCGGCAACCCGCACCTCGAAGACACGCTGATCCGGCTGGACAACCTGGCCACCCGGATCTGGTGCCTGGTGCTGGACAAGGTGCCCTCCGTCGCCGGCCACATCACCGAGCACGTGGAACTGCTGGACTCAATCGTCGACGGCGATGCGGACCGCGCATCCGGCCTCGCCCTGGAACACATCACCAGCTTCGAAAAAACCATCCGCGCCGTGCTCTAGCCCGCCGCCCTAGACGCCGACGCCTACCGGCGAGGGGTTCTTCGCCAGATGGACTGCCAAATAGAGTCCGGGCAATTTCGCGCTGCCGCGCGGGTCGCCGCCGATCAGATCGAAAATTTTGCGCAGCCGCTTGTGCAAGGTTTGGCGCTCTATAAAGAGGACCCGCGCAGCTTCGGCAGAATTGCATCCGCTGATCAGCCAGGCATCGAGGGTATCGAGCAGCCTCGTTCCCCGCTTGCCGTCATAGTCCATCAGTTCGCCCAGCAGTTCTTGGGTGATGCGGCCGATCACCGGCCCGGAAAGCTCACGGGCCGCCAGCCGATCGAGGAGGAAATCTTCGCAATCGCGGAGGTTGGACTCCAGATCGTCGGGAGCCCCAACCGCTTGGGTGAGCCGGGCTTCGACCAGCGACGAGTGGGCGTGCAAGGGTGTGGCGACTGTTGGCCCGAGTGCCCCAGCCACGGCCAGGCCGCGAAGGTCGGCACGCAGCCCTTCCAGAATTTCCCGTCGCTCCTGGCGCGTCCCACTGACACTGAGTTGGACCATGGCCCAGAGGCTTTCGCCATCCAAATAGGTCAGGGCGTCGGGACACCTGGCCCTGAGGATTTTTTCTGCCACTCCCCGCACTCTGCTCTGTCCGATCCGGCGAAACACCATGACGAAGGCCGGCTGAGCCGTCGACACTCCGGCAGCTGTGCACAGTTCGTGGATCTGTGAGGCACCGGCCCCACTGACGACGGCCCGCATGAGAGCTGTATGGGCAATCTGCTGTGCCGTGGGCCGGTGCTGCTGTGACACGGCCAGAGCCAGGATGCTGCCAATCCGCTCCCCCACCGTCTTCAACAACTCCGGCGGGACATCCATCCGGCTTTGCAGCCGCAACCGGGCGGACACCAGGCTGCCGACAAAAATGTCGGATTCCACATTGACAGAGGTGGAATCGGGAGGGAAACCGCCGGCGAACTCCAGGACGCTCCCACTGGGATCCAACAGTGCCACTTCGATCCGCAGCGCGTGGGAAACGATGTCGACCAAAGGCTTTAGCGCGGGACCGGACGTAGCAAGGTGTTCCGCCAGGCGCTGTGAGATGGAATCCGCAGTCTGCAGGGCCGTGACGTGTTCGGAGACCACTTTCCGGTTGACCGCCTCCGCGATCTCCACGAACGGCACTACGCGCCGCAGCTCAATCAACGGCAGCCCGGCTTCCTCGGCCGCCTCGACGAGCTCGGCCGACAGGGAGCGGCCACCCGCAGTTTGAATCGCCAAGGCGGTCACGTGCCGCGCCGCAAGGCTCCGCACGTACTCCTGCTGGGCGGCCGGCCGCAGGTTCAACACTGCATCCCCGCCGCTGAGCAGCAACTCCTGACCCCGCAGAAGCGGCGCAATCTCAAGCACTTCGCTCGAATGGACCCACCTCACCTTGCCGGCCTCGATCAGATCCTTCCCGGCCCGCACTAAGGGGTTGGCGTGCTGCATCAGTTCGAGCTGCAGCACTTCCGACAACATCACGACCATAAAAGCCCCTTTTGCACGACGGGCCCAGTCGGATGACAGAGTGTCACCTTCGGAGGAGCCAAGTGGTTACGCTCCGAATATACACTGTGAGCTACATCACCCCCTACTCTGGATGCAGTCCTGCTCCGCCTCCCGTTCCATACCCTCAGGAGAACTGCTATGAGCCAGAGATCCGCCACGAAGTCCGAACAAAGCACCCAACACGTAGAAGACATCCTCCAGCCGGTTCCCGAATCGGCCCGGACCACCAAGCTCTCCGGCCAGTTCTGGATCTGGGCCGGCGCCAACGTCGCGCCGATCAACTGGATCCTCGGCGCGCTGGGCATCCATCTGGGCCTCGGCCTGGCCGACACGCTCACCGTGCTGATTGCCGGCAATGTCATCGGCATGCTCGGGTTCGGCTTCTTCGTCTTGCTGGGGCAGCGCACGGGCGCCACCGGCATGCTCTTAGCCAGGGGCGCTTTTGGCCGCCGCGGCGCATACTTGCCCGCGGCGATCCAAGCGGTGATCGCCATTGGCTGGTCTGCCGTCAACACGTGGGTGATCCTGGATCTCATCATGGCCCTGTTCGGAATGATCGGCTGGGTCGACCCCGCTCAAACGAACCTAGGTTGGCGGATCGCCACAGCAGCGGTCATCATGGGCATTCAGGTAGCCATCTGCTACCGCGGCTACCGGGCCATCTCCCGCTTCGAGCGCATCACGATGCCGCCAACGGTACTGGTTCTGATCGCCATGTCGATCGTGGCCTGGACTCAGCTCGATATCGACTGGTCCTACCAGGGCCCGGTGGGCGAGGTACTCACCGGAATGCCCCGGATCGCAGCCATGTCGTCCATTATGACCGCCATCGGCATCGGCTGGGGCATTGGCTGGTTCACCTACGCTCCTGATTACTCCCGCTTCGTCAGCAAGAAGATCCGGCCGTCCAAGCTCTACGTCGTCAGCGTTTTGGGTCAGTTCCTCCCGGTCGTCTGGCTTGGTGTCCTGGGTGCAAGCCTGGCCACGAAGAACGGCACCGCCGATCCCGGCCACCTCATCGTCGAAAGCTACGGAACCTTCGCGATTCCGGTCATCCTGCTGGTCATCCACGGCCCCATCGCCACGAACATCATCAACATGTACACCTTCAGTGTCGCCACCCAGGCGCTGGACATTCAGGTCTCCCGCAAGAAACTCTCCATCCTGGTGGGCTGTCTCGCCATGGCAGCGGTCATCGGTTTCATGTTCGCTACCGACTTTGCCCACCTGCTGCACAACTGGATCATCGCGATCGCAGCGTGGGTCGCCACCTGGGGCGGCATCATGGCCGTGCACTACTTCGTCTTCGAGCGCCGCCACAGGAACTTCAGCTACCTGTTCCGCTCAGTTGACGACACCCAGCTCAAGGCATTCAACCCGTCAGCCTTCATCGCCTTCTTCGCCGGCATCTTCATGACCTGGATGTGCATGTACGGCTCCGTCCCGGCCCTGCAGGGTCCCCTCGCCCGAGCAGTCGGCGGTGTCGATTTCTCCTGGCTGGGCGGAACCGTGACGGCAGCGGGTGTCTACTTCATCCTCGGATACCCCCGGTTCAAGTCACGCATCGCCGCCGGCATCCCGCTTGGCCTCAAGGAGAGCAGTTCCGACGAGGAGTTCCTGAAGAACCACGGCAGCTGCGAAACAGCCTTGACGGAAGCTGAAGAAGCTGTCGGCACCGACACTCCTCCCGCTCCCGAGAACCGGACGGCTGCACCCACCCCTTAATCCTTACCCCTTCGACTACATGTAAGAACTGCACTAAAGGAGAATCCATGACCATCGCCCCCAGCTCAGCCAACAGCGTTTCCGAACTCGAGCGCCTGAAAGTCCTGCACAACGGAGAAAAGCAGCAGCTGACCTTCTCCGATGCGGAGTTCGAACGCCGCCTGACCGGGCTGCGTGCCATCATGGCCGCCAAAGAGCTCGACGCGGTCATCCTGACCAGCTACCACGGCATCAAGTACTACTCCGACTTCCTGTACACCACGTTCGGCCGCAACTACGCCCTGGTGGTCACCGCCGACGACTCGGTCACGGTCACCGCGAACATCGACGCCGGCATGCCGTGGCGCACCAGCTACGGCGAGAACATCGTCTACACCGACTGGCGCCGGGACAACTTCTACTTCGGCCTGCAGGAAGCCCTGCGCCAGCGCGGCGTCAGCGCCCGCCGGCTCGGTGTCGAGGACGACGCACTGCCGCTGATGACCCGCCAGCGCATCCAGGCCGCCTTCGAGGGCGCCGAACTGCTCGACGTCTCCCAAGACGCCATGCGCCAGCGGATGATCAAGTCGGCCGAGGAAATCGAGGTCATCAAACACGGCGCACGGATCGGCGACCTTGGCGGCGAGGCCATCAAGGCCGCCATCCGCGAAGGCATCCGCGAGTACGAAGTGGCGCTGATCGGCACCGAAGCCATGGTGCACGAGATTGCCCGCACGTTCCCGCACCGCGAAGTCCGCGATACCTGGGTCTGGTTCCAGTCCGGCATCAACACCGACGGCGCGCACAACTGGGCCACCACGCGCAAACTGCAGCGCGGAGACATTCTGTCCCTGAACTGCTTCCCGATGACCTCCGGCTACTACACCGCACTGGAACGGACCCTGTTCCTGGGCGAGCCGGACGAGCGTTCCCTCGAACTGTGGAACGTCAACGTGGAGGTCCACCGCCGCGGCCTGGAACTGATCAAGCCCGGCGCCGTCTGCAAGGACATCGCAGCGGAGCTGAACGAGATCTACATCGGCCACGGGCTGCTGCCGAACCGCACCTTCGGCTACGGCCACTCCTTCGGCGTCCTCTCGCACTACTACGGACGCGAAGCCGGCCTGGAACTGCGCGAGGACATCGACACCGTCCTGGAACCGGGCATGGTCGTTTCCATGGAACCGATGATCACCGTAGCCGACGGCGAACCCGGTGCCGGCGGCTACCGCGAACACGACATCCTCGTGATCAGCGAAGACGGCGTCGAAAACATCACCAAATTCGGTTTCGGCCCGGAAAACAACATCATCCAGGCCTGACCCTCACCCTGCTGTGGCGGGACCGCTCGGTCCCGCCACAGCAGCACCTTATTTACGGCATTAACAGGCCCTGCCCTCGCGGCCGGACCGGCAACCACGATCTTGGAGACAGCATGCGCACCAGCGTGTACATGGAAGAACTCGACGCCTTTACCTATCGCGAACGCATCACCCAGGACAACGCCGTGGTGCTGATACCCGTTGGATCCATCGAACAGCACGGCCCGCACATGCCGCTCAATGTCGACGTGCTCCTCTCCAAGGCCCTGGCCGGAGCAACAGCCGAGGCCATCGACGGGTTGGTGGCCGCACCGGTGGTCTACGGCTACAAGTCCCAGCAGCGTTCGGGGGGCGGCAACCACCTCCCCGGCACCACCAGCCTGGACGCCTCCACCATGATTGCCATCGCCAAGACCCTGACGCTGGAATTTGCCCGGCACGGAGCGCGGAACATCGCCTTCATCAACGGCCACTTCGAGAATTACCAGTTCCTCTACGAAGGCGTCGACTTGGCGCTCCGCGAGCTGCACCAGAGCGGCATCGACGATGCCAAGGTGGTCCTGCTCTCCTACTGGGACTTTGTTGACGACGCCACCATCGCCGAGTTGTATCCGAACGGCTTCACCGGCTGGGACCTGGAACACGGCGGCGTGCTGGAGACATCGCTGATGCTGCATCTGTATCCGGAGCGGGTCCGGATGGACAAGGTGGTGGATGCCCCGCCGGCCGTCCTGCCCAACTACGACGTCCTGCCGGTCAGGCCCGAACTGACTCCGGCCTCCGGCTGCCTCTCCTCCGCCGCCGAGGCTACGGCTGCCAAGGGCATCATCCTGCTGGAGCGGGCCTCCGCCGGGATGGCCGCGGCCCTGTCCCACGAGTTTCCCGTCGTGGCGCCGCAGCCGTCCCGTCAAATCGATCCCGAAGCCGTCGGCGTACGCTGAAGCCATGCTGGAACGACGCGGCGATTATGCCTTTGACTACAACCTCCACGGCGGCACGGCACCGGTGAAGATGCAGTGGCTGTTCCAGGAACAGTCCCGCCTGCCGGTGGCCGTGCAGACCTGGGAGCTGCCGCCGGGCGGGACTGAAGGCATGCATTCCCATCCGGACAGCAGCCGCGCGCTCGAGGAACTCTATGTGGTGATGGAGGGGACTGCGCGGATGACGGTGGACGGCCAGGTTCACGATGTGGCCGTTGGAGATGCGGTGCTGGCGCCGGTGGGCTCGGAGCACGATCTGGCCAATACCGGCTCCGGCCCGCTGCGCGTGCTGGTCGTCTGGGGCGAGCCCGGCACGGCCGACTACACGGCGTTCGGTTCGCACCGCTCGGCGAAGGCGGCCCGCGCCGGCGACGCCACCACCGGCTAGGCGACGCTCCCTGCCATGCCCCAACAGCGTCGATCCGGAGGGAATTTGAGACTATGGTCCCATGGCTGAACCTGAAGAGCTCGACGACGAGGCATCACCGGACAACCTGAACCGGGGAGTGCAGTCCGTGGACCGCGCCATCACCGTGCTGGAGATCCTGGCCCGGCGCGGGGAATCCGGGGTCAGTGACATCGCCGAGGAAATGGGCGTGCACAAGTCCACCGCCTCACGGCTGCTGGCCTCGCTGGATCACCGGGGCATGGTCCAGCAGAACACCGAGCGCGGAAAGTACCAGCTGGGGTTCGGCATTCTGCGACTGGCCAATTCCATCCCCGGGAATCTGAGCCTGGTCCGTGAGGCCCGGCCGGTGCTGGAGCAACTGGCTGAACAGTACAAGGAAACTGTGAACCTGGCCGTGCTGCGTTCAAACTTTGCCGTCAACGTGGACCAGGCCCGGGGCACCTCCACTCTGGCGATGTCCGACTGGATCGGCAGCCTGACCCCCCTGCATGCCACCTCCAGCGGCAAGGTGCTGCTGGCCGGGCTCAGCTCGGAAGACCGGTTGAAGATCGTCAAGCAGACGCGGTTGCCGGCGCTGACGGCCAAAACGACCACGTCCCGGCAGAAGCTGGAAAAAGAGCTGCTGCAGGTCTCCGCCAACGGTTACGCCATTGTCCAGGAAGAATTCGAGATCGGCCTCAACTCCATTGCCGTCCCCGTCTGGGACCACTTGGGATCCGTGATCGGTTCGGTCAGCATTTCCGGTCCCGCGTTCCGGTTCAAGCCCCAGGAGATGCCCGGCCTGATCGAGGACATCAAGCAGGCAGGGCAGGACATCAGCGCCCGGATGGGCTACTCCCGGGAGAGCTGAACCGTGCCGGTGTGGCGACGTCTACCCGGTTGAAGTGGCCCCGTCTACCCGATCGAAGGCGGTCGCCGGCCGGCCGCCAATATAGGCCGCGGCCGTCAATTGACGACGGCGGCCGGCTCGGCCAGACGGGCCGTGACCCACTCGTGGAACGCGCTGATGTGGTGTTCGCTGGGAACCAGAACCCCGCCCTTGGCGTAAATCTTGGAACTCATCGCCGGCTGGCAGCGTTCGCAGGCGTCGAAGTCCTGCTGGTTGACCCGGTGGAACAGTTCCACCGATGCGGTGAGGTCCCTGCCTGCTTCCACCACGCTGGGCATGTACAGCCAGTCGCATTCCACCACGGTCCGGTCGGCGGCCAGCGGGAACATCCGGTGGATGATCACATGGTCGGGCACCAGGTTGACGAAGACCGTTGGTTTGATGGTGATGGCGTAGTAGCGCCGGTCTTGGTCCTCGCTGATGCCCGGAATGCGTTCAAGCCCTTCGGAGCCGTCCACGGTGAAGCCCTGGATGTCCTCACCGAATTCGGCGCCGTGGCCCACGAAGTACTGCGCAGCCAGTCCGTCGGCGAATTCGGGCAGGACTTCCGTCAGCTCCGGGTGGATGGTGGCGCAGTGGTAGCACTCCATGAAGTTTTCGATGATGAGCTTCCAGTTGGCCTTCACGTCGTAGCTGATCCGCCGGCCCAGGCTGAGGTTCGCGATGTCGTAGCCGGCGATCGCACCGGCGTCACCCAGCCGCTCTTCGATCGCTCCGACCACATCGTCGTCGAAGGACGGCGGTTCCTCCGCCAGGCACAGCCAGACGTAGCCCATGTATTCACGGACCGGCACGTCCACCAGCCCATACTTCTGCCGATCGATGTCCGGCATCTTGGTCAGGTTGGGCGCCGCGATGAGCTTGCCATCGAAGTCGTACGTCCAGGCGTGGTAGGGACATTGGAACGACCGTCCTGCTTCCCCGCTCTCTTCCATGCAGAGTTTGACGCCCCGGTGCCGGCAGATGTTGTAGTACGCCCGGACCGCGCCCTTGCGGTTACGGGTCACGATGACCGATTCGCGTCCTATCTGCACGGTCCGGTAGGCGCCGGCTTTGTCCAGATCGGCGGACTTGACCGCACAGAACCACATCTGTTCGAAAATGCGTTCCTGCTCGGCACGGAAGACGTCATCGTCAACGTAGGTATGGCCGGGCAAGGTGGCGATCAGGCTGTCCGAGACGATCTCAGCGGTCATGCGGTACTCCTTGTGTACAGAACGGTCAGCGATGCTGGTTAGGGGAAGCCGGTCAGGAGGCTGCGGCCAACGCGCCCGCCGGCGCATCCACGTAGCGTTCGGCTTCCCGGTTCAAGAACTTGCGCCACTTGGTGAACTGGCGGACCTGGTTGACACCTAGCACGGCGACCGCCTCGTCACCGGCGTAGTAAACGGCCAGGAAGCTGTGGTCTTCGAGGCATCCGTGCTCAACCTGGACACGGTCGTGGCCGTGCACATGACCGGCGAACTGGATGCGCGAGCCGTACTGGTCGGACCAGAAATACGGCGGGTTGACCGCCCGCGGCGGCGCTCCGCCCTGCAACAAGGCGGCAATAGCCATGGCCGGACGCTCCAGGGCACCGGTCCAATGCTCAACCCGGTGGTGCGCCTGCAGCCGAGGGTTCCACCAGGCCGCGCAGTCGCCGACGGCCACTATCGACGGGATGTTGGTGCGCCCCATGGCGTCGCAGAGCACGCCGTTGCCCAGTTGGATGCCGGAACCGATCAGCCAGTCGGTATTCGGTTGTCCACCGACGCCCACCAGCACAAGGTCTGCCGGAAGCTCCCGGCCGTCATCGAGCACTACATGGCTGACGCTGCCGCCCTGCATCCGGAACGACGCGATGGACGTGCCGCACAGCATCTGCACTCCCCCGGCGGCATGCAGACCGGCCACGGCAGCGCCCATTTCGGCTCCCAATGCAGCGGAGAGCGGGGCCGCGGAACGCTCGATGACCGTGACGTCGAGGCCCGCGGCACGGGCCGTCGACGCGGTTTCGGCACCGATGAAGCCGGCGCCGATCACCACCATTTTCCGGCCGGGCTGCAACTGACCGCGCAGCGCGCGGGCATCGTCGAGCGTGCGGAGAGTGAAGACGTTGGTGCAGCCATCGACTTCAGGCAGTACCCGGGCCGAGGCGCCGGTGGCCAGGACCAATCCGTCCGCGGCCAGACTCCGCCCGTTGCTGAGCTCTACGGTCATCGACTCAGGGTCGAGACGTTCGGCCTTCGCGCCGAGGATCCACTCCGCTCCCAGATCGTCGTCGACCTCAGACAGCGCCAGGTCCGCCTCAGAGATCCGCCCGGCCAGGAAGTCCTTGGACAGCGGCGGACGGTCATAGGGCGGATGGAGTTCGTCTCCCACGATGACCAGTCGACCTGCAAATCCCTGCGCGCGTGCCGCGCGGGCAGCGGAGAGACCGGACAGGGAAGCCCCGATGACGACGAGGGTCTGCATAAGGAGGCCTTTCGCAACAGCAGCCGGTGGGTTCTTCAAGAAGCGCTCTACGCAACAAGAAGCGCTATGTGAAACAGAATGAAGATTCACGGCCCTGCTGTCAAGAGGTTTTGCGATGCCTCTTTTTTGCGCCTGGAAAAATACCGGCTGCCCCTTGACAACAGAATGTGACGGGGCACACTGTTGCCTATTGTGAGCATCGTTGTTCATAACGGAACTTTCCGCGTTACGCGGAGGCTAGAAAGAAGGCGCCCCCCCATGCACGAAGCCTGCCCTTTGAGCCAGTTGGCACCCGGCGACGCCATCCGGCTGGACACGTCGCCTCCCATCGCGGTCTTCCACACCGAAGAAGGCGAACTCTTTGCCATTGACGACACCTGCACTCATCAGGACGCCTCGCTCGCCGACGGCTGGGTGGAGGGCTGTGAGGTCGAGTGCCCGCTGCACGCGTCGAAGTTCAATCTGCGCACGGGCGGGGTGGACGCGCCACCGGCCAAACTCCCGGTCCGGGTCCACGAAGTGACCGTCGAGGACGGCACCATCATGGTCCGGGAATCGGAAGAGGCACCGAACCTCCCGCCCGGCCTGAAGGTCGACGGGTACGTATAGCAGGGGCGTCCGACAGCCAGCAATGAATCAGCCCGCCGCCGCCTGGACATTCCACCGTGGCACTCCGTCCCCTCCAACCCCTTGTCCCGTCCGGCTATCTGAAGGAGCATTGCCGCATGAGCAGCACCCCGCGCGTCGTCATTATTGGAGCCGGGATCGTCGGTGCCAACCTGGCGGACGAACTGGCCGCCCGCGGCTGGAGAAACGTCACCGTCCTGGAGCAGGGCCCGCTGCATCTGGCCGGCGGCTCGAGCTCACACGCCCCGGGGCTGGTGTTCCAAACGAACCCGTCCAAGGCCATGACCGAATTCGCCGGCTACACGGTGGGCAAAATGCTCTCGCTGACGGCGGACGGCATCTCCTGCTTCAACCAAGTGGGCGGACTGGAGGTGGCCACCACGCCCGCCCGGTTCGAAGACCTCAAGCGCAAGGCCGGTTTCGCCGCGTCCTGGGGAGTGGAGGCCCGGCTGATTGATCCGGATGAGTGCGAGAAACACCATCCGCTGCTGCCGGCCGGCAACGTGCTCGGCGGCCTGCACATCCCATCCGACGGCCTGGCGCTGGCTGCCCGCGCCGTCCGGCTGCTGATTGCCCGCGCCTCCGCCGCGGGGATCGAGTTCCGCGGTTCCACCACCGTGACAGGCATCGAGCACGACGGCGGACGGGTCACCGCGGTGGCGACCGACACCGGGAGGGTGCCGGCCGACGTCGTTGTTTGTTGCGCAGGATTTTGGGGCGCGAAGGTGGGCGCGATGGTCGGCATGACCGTGCCGCTGCTCCCGCTGGCGCACCAATACGTCAAGACCTCCGCCTTGCCGGAACTGGCCGGCCGGAATGAGCTGCCCAATGGTGCCCGGCTGCCCATCCTGCGGCACCAGGACGCGGACCTGTACTTCCGCGAGCACGGCGACCGGCTGGGGATCGGGTCCTACGCCCACCGCCCCATGCCGGTGGACCTGGCCGGACTGCCCGCCGTCCCGGCCGCCGACATGTCCGACGACCGGATGCCGTCGCGGCTGGACTTCACGCCGACGGACTTCGACCCGTCGTGGCGGGAAAGCCAGCGGCTGCTGCCCGCGCTCCACGGCGCCAGCATCACCGACGGCTTCAACGGCATCTTTTCCTTCACCCCCGACGGCGGTCCGCTGATCGGCGAGTCACCGGAGGTCGCCGGGTTCTACGTGGCGGAAGCCGTGTGGGTGACCCATTCCGCCGGTGTGGCCAAGGCGGTGGCGGAGCTGTTGGTGGACGGCAGGTCGCAGACGGACCTGCACGACGGCGATGTCCGCCGGTTCGAAGACGTGCAACTGGCGTCGGACTACATCAGCCAGACGTCACAGCAGAACTTCGTGGAGATCTACGACGTGCTGCACCCGCTGCAACCGCGTGAGTCGCCGCGGAACCTGCGCACCAGCCCGTTTTTCGGCCGCCAGCAGGAACTCGGGGCGGTGTTCCTGGAGTCCGGCGGCTGGGAGCGCCCGCATTGGTACGAAGCCAACGCGCCTTTGCTGGCCGACCTGCCGCAGGACTGGCGGGAACCTGACCGCGAGGCCTGGGCCGCCCGCTACCACTCCCCCATCGCCGCCGTCGAAGCATGGAAGACGCGCACCGCCGTCGCCATGTATGACATGACCCCGCTCAAGCGGGTTGAGGTCTCCGGCCCGGGCGCACTGCCGTTGCTGCAGAGGCTAAGCACCGGGCAGCTGGACAAGCGGCCCGGCGCGGTGACTTACTGCCTGCTGCTGGACGCCGCGGGCGGCGTCCGCAGCGACATCACCGTGGCGCGGCTGGCGCCGGAACGGTTCCAGGCCGGCATCAACAACAACGCGGACTACGAGTACCTGCGTGGCGAGGCGGCCGCGCAGTCGGCGGCCGATCCGGCGCGGTGGGCACAGGTCAAGGACATCACACCGGGAACCTGCTGCATTGGACTGTGGGGGCCGCTGGCGCGCGAGGTCATGGCCAAGGTCAGCAGCGACGACTTCAGCAACGCCTCGCTGAAGTACTTCCGGACGGCACAGGTGCGCATCGCCGGGCTCACGGTCACGGCCATGCGGCTGTCCTATGTGGGCGAACTGGGCTGGGAGCTGTACACCTCCGCGGACCAGGGCTTGAGGCTCTGGGACGCCCTGTTCGAGGCCGGGCAGGAGCAGGGCCTCGTCGCCGCCGGCCGGGCGGCCTTCAACAGCCTGCGGCTGGAGAAGGGGTACCGGCTCTGGGGCACCGATATGACCACCGAGCACACGCCGGAGGAAGCCGGCGTCGGCTTTGCGGTCAAGGCGGACAAGGGCGACTTTGTTGGCGCCTCCGCGCTGGCGGCCGCCGGGGCGCCGACCCGCCGGCTGCGCTGCCTGACCATCGACGACGGCCGGTCGGTGGTGATGGGCAAAGAACCGGTCTATGTGGACAACGTCCTGTCCGGGTACGTCACCAGCGCCGCGTTCGGCTACACGGTGGGGCGGCCGGTGGCCTATGCCTGGCTGCCCGCGGACACGTCCGAAGGCGACGCGGTGGAAATCGAGTACTTCGGCCGCCGGGTTGCCGCCACGGTCGCCGCCGAACCGCTGGTCGATCCCGGCATGGAACGGTTGCGCAGCTGACCCTGGGTTGCGCAGACGGCGGACGGCGTGATGATCCAGGCTTCGTCCGCGGTCAGGGCCGCGTGCTGGTCCGGGCAGCAGCCGTGGTCAGGGCCGCAGCAGCACCTTAATGGCGCGACGTTCGTCCATGGCGCTGTAGGCTTTCGCAGCGTCCTCCAGCGGCATCACGGCGTCGAAGACCCTGCCGGGATCGATCGTGCCGGCCAGTACGCTCTCGAGCAGCTCGGGCAAATACTCGCGGGTGGGGGCGGCGCCGCCGGCCACGGCAATGTTCTTCTGGAACAGGGTCCAGACCGGCAACTCGGCGCCGCCGACCGGTACGCCCACGAACCCGACCGCACCGCCCGGCCTGGTGCAGCGAAGCGCCTGGTCCATCGACTCCGCCGTGCCCACGCATTCGAGCACGGAATCGGCCAGGACGCCGCCGAGCAGTGCCTTGACTTGGTCCGCTGCGGCCTTGCCTCGTTCGGCGACGATGTCCGTGGCGCCGAACTCACGGGCCAGCGCCGCACGGTCCTCGTGGCGTGACATGGCGATGATGCGCTCCGCGCCCAGCCGCTTGGCGGCCAGTACTCCGCAGAGTCCCACGGCGCCGTCGCCCACCACCACGACGGTGCGCCCCGGGCCGGCCTTGGCGCTGAGGGCAGCATGGTGGCCAGTGCCCATCACGTCGGAGAGCGTGAGCAGGCTCTTGGCCAGGGCGTCATCCGGCTGGGTTACTCCGGGAACGGCCACGAGCGTGCCGTCGGCGAGCGGCACCCGGACCGCCTCGCTTTGGCCGCCGTCGACCGGCAGGCCGTGCTCATCGCTGCCTCCCCAGCTGGCCCGGTGCTCGCACGACGTCTGCACGCCGTTACGGCAGGGCGGGCACTGGCCGCAGCTGATCGCCCACGGCGCGATCACCAAGTCGCCGACGGACAAGGTCCTGACTTGATCGCCGATGGCCTCCACCATGCCGATGAACTCATGGCCGATCGGATGCGGCTCCCCTGGCTCCCGCGCGCCGCGGTACGGCCACAAGTCGGAGCCGCAGACGCAGGAGGCCGTCACCCGCACCACGGCGTCGGTCGGGGCGAGGATTTCCGGGTCGGGGCGGTCTTCAACCCGGATGTCGCCCGGTCCGTGGATGATGGCAGCGCGCATGTGGCCTCCTGAGCAGTGGTGTTGTGTCCAGCCTAAACGGGTTTCCGCGGCCGTCAGAAACAGTGAAGCCCGCCACCGTGTGCAGGTGGCGGGCTTCATCAGCGGGTGGCGGTGTGCCTAGAGGTTGGAGGCTGGCTCGTGCTCCGGGTACACCTCACGCAGCAGGTGCGCGGTCTCGGACGGGGTCTTGCCGACCTTGACGCCCGCGGCCTCGAGGGCTTCCTTCTTGGCCTGTGCGGTGCCGCTGGAGCCGGACACGATGGCGCCGGCGTGGCCCATGGTCTTACCCTCCGGTGCGGTGAAGCCGGCCACGTAGCCGACAACCGGCTTGGTGACGTGGTTCTTGATGTACTCGGCGGCACGTTCCTCGGCGTCGCCGCCGATTTCGCCGATCATCACGATCGCCTTGGTCTCCGGGTCCGCCTCGAACGCAGCCAGGGCGTCGATGTGGGTGGTGCCGATGACCGGGTCGCCGCCGATACCGATGGCGGTGGAGAAGCCAAGGTCGCGCAGTTCGTACATCATCTGGTAGGTCAGCGTGCCGGACTTGGAAACCAGGCCCACGCCGCCCTTGCCGGTGATGTTCGCCGGGGTGATGCCCACCAGGGACTCACCTGGGGTGATGATGCCGGGGCAGTTCGGCCCGATGATGCGGGTGATCTGGTTGCCGTTGGCATCCTTCTTCGACTGTGCCAGGGCCCAGAACTCGGCGGAGTCCTGCACGGGCACACCCTCGGTGATCACCACGACCAGGCCGATTTCAGACTCGATCGCCTCGACCACGGCGTCCTTGGTGAAGGCCGGCGGCACGAAGACGATGGAGACGTCGGCGCCGGTCTCGGCCATGGCTTCCTTGACCGTGCCGAACACCGGCAGGGTCTTCTCACCATGGGTGACGGTGGTGCCGGCCTTGCGGGAGTTCACGCCGCCAACAATGTTGGTGCCGGCGTGAAGCATGCGCGCGGTGTGCTTGGAGCCTTCGCCGCCGGTGATGCCCTGGACGATGACCTTCGAGTCCTTGTTGATGAAGATAGACATATTCTTAGTTCCTCGGTCCTTAGGCGTTGGCCAGTTCGGCGGCCTTGTCGGCGCCCTGGTCCATGGTCAGGGCCAGGGTGACCAGCGGGTGGTTGGCGTTGAGCAGGATCTGCCGGCCTTCGTCGACGTTGTTGCCGTCGAGGCGGACGACCAGCGGCTTGGTGGCCTTCTCGCCCAGGATTTCCAGCGCCTTGACAATGCCGTTTGCCACGGCGTCGCAGGCGGTGATGCCGCCGAAGACGTTCACGAACACGCTCTTGACTTGGCTGTCATTGAGGATGACGTCCAGGCCTGCAGCCATGACCTCGGCCGAGGCGCCGCCGCCGATGTCCAGGAAGTTGGCGGGCTTGACGTTGCCGTGGTTTTCGCCGGCGTAGGCGACGACGTCCAGGGTGGACATGACCAGGCCCGCGCCGTTGCCGATGATGCCAACCTGGCCGTCGAGCTTGACGTAGTTCAGGTCCAGCTCCTTGGCCTTGGCCTCGAGCGGATCCGCGGCGTCCTTGTCCTCGAGTTCCTCGTGGCCGGGCTGGCGGAAGGAGGCGTTCTCGTCCAGCGAGACCTTGCCGTCCAGGGCAACAATGTCGCCGGCGCCGGTCTTGACCAGCGGGTTGACCTCAACCAGCGTGGTGTCTTCCTTCTTGAACACGTCCCAGAGCTTGATGATGACCTCGGCGACCTTCGGGCGCAGTTCCTCGGCGAAACCGGCTTCGGCGACGATCTCGTCGGCCTTGGCCTGGTCGATGCCGACGGCCGGGTCAACGGCAACCTTGGCGAGGGCGTCGGGCCGCTCGACAGCCAGCTGCTCGATCTCCATGCCGCCCTCCACCGAGCACATGGCCAGGTAGTTGCGGTTGGCCCGGTCCAGCAGCACGGAGAAGTAGTACTCCTCGGCGATGTCGGCGCCCTGCGCGATCATGACCTTGTTGACGGTGTGGCCCTTGATATCCATAC